>NZ_JBEZEY010000005.1:231244-366147 GCF_040649135.1 Micromonospora sp. NPDC049047 | reverse complement strand
CGCCGACTGGATCGCCACCCGCGGCTACGCCGCCAGCTAAGCCACCGGAGCACACGACGAAGGGCCGGACCCCACCACAGGGGACCGGCCCTTCGTCGTCGGCGTTTTCCACAAACTGCGTAACGCATTGACAAGTTTCGACGCAAGGGTGACGCTTGGACGATCGGTGAGAGCGCTCTCTCGCACGAGGTCCGCTGGTCACCACCAGTCCGGCCAGGGCAACCTCCGACGTCTTCGGCGGCGACGGCGCAGCGACCCCTGACCCGTCCCCCGACAGGAGTCACGAGATGGACAGGGCCGCACCCCTCTCCGGCAACCCCCGCCGCCTGCGCCTCGCCACGGCGATCGGCGCACTGCTTGTGCTACTCGGCACGTACCTCGTCGCCAGCACCGGGCGGGCCGACGCCAACCCGGTCGCCAACGCCATCCGGGTGGCCGAGTTCCCCGCCGACTGCACCTACAGCCACCGGCTGCCGGACGACCCGATCGTCTTCCCCGGGCTACCCGGCGCGTCGCACATGCACAGCTTCTTCGGCAGCACTGTGACGAACGCCAACACCACCCTGCCCGACCTGGTCAGCTCCCAGAGCACCTGCAACCCGCGGGTGGACGTCTCGTCCTACTGGGTGCCGACCCTCTACCGCGACAACGTGCCGGTGGAGCCGGCGATCGCCACGTTCTACTACCTGGGCGAGGGCGTACGCGCCGACGTCGTCGCGAACACCCAGCCGTTCCCGCTCGGGCTGCGACTCGTCGCCGGCAACGCGAAGGCCACCGGGTCGAGCGACAGCATCGCCAGGTGGTCGTGTCTGCACGCGGGACAGGTGCCGCCGTCGAAGGACTTCGTCACCTGCCCGTCCGGCACCATGCTGGAGTCGTACCTGGACTTCCCGCAGTGCTGGAACGGCCGCGACCTGGACTCGCCGGACCACAAGAGCCACCTGGCGTACCCGGTGAACCAGGCCTGCCCGAGCACCCACCCGGTGCACGTGCCCAAGTTGCGGCAGGTCCTGCGGTATCCGGTGAACGGTGACCCGTCGCGGTTCCGGCTGGCCTCCGGGCCGGGTTACACCATGCATGGCGACTTCTTCAACGCCTGGCCGGTCGCGGAGCTGGCCCGGCGGGTGCAGGACTGCATCCGCCCCGTCATCAAGTGCGGCGCCGACGGCCGACCGATCTGAGCCAACCGACGACGGCGGGTCCGGTCCTGCCGGGCCCGCCGCCGGGAGGGAGAGAGGGCCAGATGCGGAGACCAGCCGTACGCCCGCCCGGGTGCCTGCTCCTCGCGGCGTTGCTCGTCGGCGCGTGCACCGGTGGGTCACCGACCGGGCCGGCCGCGCCATCCGCCGCGACGATCGCGACCGCCGCACCCGTCGGGTCGGCTGCGTCCGGTGGTTCGACGGGTCAGTTCAGCGCCACCGACGTCGCGTGGCTTCATCTGACGGTGGCGATGAACGAACGCCTGCTGCCGGTGCTGGAGCTGACGCCGAGCCGGAGCACCGACGCGCAGTGGCTGACGTTCGTCGCCCGGCTCGGCACGGCGCACCGCACCGACCTGAGCACGGCCCGACGGCTGCTCGCCGAATCCGGTGCCCCGGCCACCAACCCGCACGAGGGGCACGACATGCCGGGCATGGTCACCGACGAGGAGTTGGCCGCGTTGCGGTCGGCCACCGGCGTCGCGTTCCAGCGGCGGGCCCGTCAGCACGTACGAGCGCACCTGGACCAGGCGGTCCGGATCGCCGCTGCCGAACAGCGGGCCGGCACCCACCGGGCGACCACGGCGTTGGCCTCGGCGGTCGTCCGGACGGGAAACGCCGACCTCACCTGGCTCGATCGGGCGGACCGGTGAGGCGGAGCTTCCGACCGGGCCAACGGGAGCGAAGCGCCGATCGTCCTCTCACCCGGTCGCCAACAGCCGGGCGATCGCCGCCGGCTCCGCGAGGTGCGGGAAGTGGCTGCCGGGCAACACTGTCACAAGGACCTCCGGCAGGGCATCGGTCAGCCAGGCCAGATAGCGGGGTGGCGGCTCGGACGAGGTCACCCAGCGGTAGGGGATCCCCCGCTCACCGATGGACCGCAGGTCGCGGGTCCGCTCGGCGGCGATCTCCGCGTCGGACCCGCGCAGGATCTCGCCCCAGTAACCAAGCAGCAGGTCCGGCCGGGGATCGGTAGCGGTGGTCACGATCTCGCGCGCCTCGGGCGGCAACGCCTCGATGCCCATTCCGGCCAGCATGGCGTCCCACACCTGCCGCCAGTCCGGGCCGCGCAGTGCGGGCTCGGCCTGGCGGACGGCCACGCCGAACGGGCCGGGCAGCAGGATCTGGTCCAGATTCACCACGCCGCGCACCGGATGGCGGGCCGCGTACGTCGTGGCGACCACCGCGCCTACCGAATGTCCCACCACGATCGGCTGGGCGAGGCCCGCCTCGGTCACCTGCTCGTGTACGACATCGGCCACCGCCGCCATCTCGTAGGACGACCGCCTGGCTGCGTCGCCATGGCCGGGCAGGTCGAGAGCCAGAACCGGCCGGGCCGGATCGATCACCGCGAGCTCGCGCCGGAACGGGTCCCACTGTCGGTTGTCGAAGGTGAGGCCGTGCAGCAGCACCAACGGTGGCTGACTGTCTCCGCTATCCATTGGCGTTCCCTTCCTGCGCCGCGGTCGCTCGGGCTTCCGAGCGCAGCGAGTCGATGGTGAGGTCGAGGACCGCTTCCAGGTGATCGATCTTTCCGGTGGAGAGCAGCAGCAGTACGCCGCCCTGGATGCCGGCCAGCAGCGCCGCGGCGGCGCGGTCGGCGTCCACGTCCGCGGCGATGTCCCCGGTCGACTGCATCTGCCGGATACCCTCGGTGATCGCGTTCTGCCAGCGCCACATGAGCCCGGTCACGACCGCCTGCGCGCCGGGTGCGCGTCGGCCGGTCTGCCCGAGCAGACCGTTGAGTGGGCACTTCACGCCCTGCTCCAGGTAGCGCTCGATGAGCCGGTCGCGCCACGCCAGCCAGGCCGACCAGGAGGTCAGGTTGCTGAGCATCGGCTCCTGGTCGATGAGCACCTGGTCGGCCTCGTGCTGGGCCACCGCGAGCAGCAGCTCCTCCTTGCCCTCGGGGAAGTAGTGGAAGAGCTGACCCTTGCTGGTGCCGGTGCGGGCCAGCACGTCCTCGAGGCGTACCTCGTCGACGCCGCGCTCGCGGATCTCGGCCGCCGCGCCGGTGACGATCCGCGCCCGGGTGGCCTCGCCCTTGCGGGTGAACGCCCGTGTCATGCGGCCTCCGTCACCGTCGCTCCGCCTTGCCTGCCGGTCCGACAGTAACCCGGAGTTTGGACTTGCGGGTCCATTTTTGCCGAGCCAAGGTCTGGAGCGCGGTCCGATCCGGGCCGCCACCACGATCGGGAGAGGCACCACCGTGAACCACTACTACCTGCTCGGACGGTCCGGCCTGCGGGTGAGCCAGCTGGCGCTGGGCACCATGAACTTCGGCGTCGACGGGTTCCACGCCGCGTACGGCAAGACCGAGGAGGAGGCCGAGCCGATCTTCCACCAATACCTGGAGGCGGGCGGGAACCTCGTCGACACTGCGGACTTCTACACCGCCGGGGAGAGCGAGCGGATCCTCGGCCGTCTGATCGACCGGGCCGGCGTCCGCGACCGGCTCGTGCTCACCAGCAAGGCCACGAACACCGTCGACCCGGCCGACCCGAACGCCAGCGGCAACGGCCGCAAGCACCTCGTGCGGGCCGTGGAAGGGTCGCTGAGCCGGCTCGGCACCGACTACATCGACCTGTATCTGCTGCACACCTGGGACCGGATCACCCCGGTCGAGGAGGTCGTGCACACCCTCGACGACCTGGTGCGCGCCGGCAAGATCCGGTACGCCGGGCTCTCCGACGTGCCGGCCTGGTACGCGGCCCGGGCGCAGAGCTACGCCGAGGCACACGGGCTGGCCCCGATGATCAACGTGCAGCTTCCGTACTCGCTGGTGACGCGGGGCATCGAGGCTGAGTTCGTGTCGATGGCGCAGAGCCTGGGGATGGGGCTCACCGCGTGGAGCCCGCTCGGCGGTGGTCTGCTCAGCGGCAAGTACCGGCGCACCGGCGAGGGCATGAGCGGGACCGGGCGGTTGACCAACCCCGACGCCGCGGGTCGGGAGATCAACCCCGGCGACTGGAAGGTCATCGAGGCACTGGAGGGCGTCGCCGCCGACCTGGGCCGCAGCATGGCCCAGGTCGCGATCAACTGGGTGGCCACCCAGCCCGCCGTCGCCTCGGTGATCGTCGGGGCGAGCAGCCCTGCGCAACTCGCCAGCAACTTCGGTGCGCTCGACTTCGAGATCCCGGCCGACGCCCGACGCCGGCTCGACGAGGCCAGCGCCCCGGACCTCGGGCTGCCGTACGGCATGTTCACACCGCAGTACCAGTCCTGGGTGGTCAGCCCCGGCCTCGGCATCGGCGACAAGCCGGCGGGTTACGCCCCGCCGGTGTTCAACGGGGCCGCCCAGCCCACGGCGTGAGAGATCCGGCAGACCGGCACCGGTCCAACCCGAGCACCGGTGCGGACCAGACCGCCAGCTCAGGCCCGAGCACCAGCGCGGACCAGACCATTGGCGCGGACCGGGCCGAGCGGAGCACCGGCGCGGGCATTGAGCGCACCGCGCCCGCGCCGGTGCCGGTGCCTCGCCGCCGGAGCCTGGGGCCGGGTCACCGCATGGCGACGGTCACTGCCGGCTCTGCTCGGGAAGCTGGTTGCCGTAGTAGGCGCCGGCGCCGTGCTTGCGGGTGAAGTGGCGGTCGAGCAACCACTGTGGTGCGGCCGCCGCCGGGTTCAGTGACAGCGTCTTCAGGGCCATCTCCGCGACCGCCTCGCAGACGATCGCGTTCTCCACCGACGTGAGCGGGTCCTTCGCCCAGGTGAAGGGGCCGTGGTTGGCGGCGAGGGCGACGGGGTTGGCGAGTGCCTCGGCCTCTCCCCCGATCAGCTCGATGATGGCCCGAGCGGTGTTGAACTCGTAGTCGTGGGCGCACTCGTCCGCCGTCAGGTCCCGGGTGACCCGGATCGGACCGGCGAAGGTGTCGGCGTGCGTGGTGCCGAGCACCGGCACGTCCCGCCCGGCCTGGGCGAAGGCGACGGCGTGCGTCGAGTGGGTGTGGGTCACACCGCCGATGGACGGCCAGTGCAGGTAGAACGCGCGGTGGGTCTCGCTGTCGACGGAGGGCCGCAGCGTCCCGGCGACGACCTGCCCGGTCTCCAGGTCCACCGGGACCAGCAGGTCGGCCGTGAGGTCCTGGTATGCCACGCCGGAAGGCTTGATCACATAGATGCCTGCCTCCCGGTCGACGCCGCTCACGTTGCCCCACGTCAGCTCGGCGAGGCCGGCCTGGGCGATGAGGCGGTTCGCGGCGAGGACTGCGGCGCGCAGGTCAGTTGATCCGGCCGTACTCATTGCAGGTGACGCCTTTCGGGTGGAGGTGGCATCCGGCGCAGCGCGACGCGCCAGCGCGGCTGGTTAGCGCTAACATTCTGCCCGGTCGATAGCGGGGGCGCGGTGTCGGGCTGGGGTGCCGCGCCCGCGAGCGGCACGACACGGGCAGTTTAGACGCCGGCTCGACCGCACGCGGCCCACCTCAGCTGTCGACGCGGGCCACCCGGGTGAGTCCGGGCGTCGGCGTCGAACCGCCCTCGTAGAGCGCGACGTACCGTCGGCGCAGCTCAGCGCCCTGATCGTCGAGCGCGGCCAGGTTGAGGATGTTGTGGCCGACGCCCAACGCCGCGGGCAGGGTGCAGACCTGCAGCGGGATCGCGTTCGCGTCGGCGATCCGGCGGGGTACGGTCACCGCCGCGGCGAGGTCCACCACGCCGTCGAGTGGGCTGATGGCGACCGCGACGCTCCGCAGACCGGTCCGGCGCGGCGGCTTCGGCAGACTGCGCGCGATCGTCAGGTACTGGGTGACGGCGGAGAGGGAGTAGCCGCGCGACGTGACGCGGTCCGGGAGGAGGCGCCGCCCGTACAGGGTGATGAGGGGTCGGACCGCGAAGGCCGGCGCCTGGCGCGGGTCCGGGCCGAAGAACGGCGACAGCAACAGCAGCCGTCGTACGACGTCGCCCGGCACCTGGGCCAGCCAGGCGGCCAGTACCGCGCCGCCGGAGATCCCCACCACGCCCACCTCGTCGCCGAGAGCCGCCGCGACGGCCAGCGCCTGCACGGCGTACGTCGCCAGTTCGTCCGCCTCGACCCGGTGGTGGGCCCGCTTGTCGACGGTGCCGTGGTGGGGAGCCCGGGGGATCCAGACGTTGTACCCGCTGTCGAAGAACTCCTCGGCCAGCCCGTCGTACTGCTCGGGCGCGAGGGTGTAGCCGTGCAGCAGCAGGACGACCCGGCCGGTACGGCGGCCGTGACTCAGCAGGCGGCTGCGCGATTCGGGTCCGACGGCCGGATCCGCCGCCTCGGCCGCGATGACGGCCTCGGCGGTGCGGATGGCGGTGTCGAAGTCGAACTGTGGCGGCAGTGCGACGCGTAGCCCACGGCGGGGCAGCGGCCAGCGATACAGCCCGGCGACCAACGCCATGACCAGCGCCAACCCACCGAGGACGAGGGCGATGATCTTCGGCATACGCTGATGCTGACAGGGGTGCGGTCGGGTGCCTGCCGAGGGGTGCGCCCCGGTGACAGGGCGCACCCCGGTCAGCTATTGCGGTGCGTCCGACGGTGCGAAGACGACCCTGGAGCGCAACTGCCGGAACCCGGTCCGTTCCAGTTCCGCGAGCACCGCCACCCGGTGGGCGTCCACGTCGGCGATGACCTCCCGTGCGCCGCCGGCGGCCAGCACCCGCACCGCTTCGGCCAGCAACTCGGGTCGGGCCGCCTCGTCGAGCAGGCCGAGATAGGCGAGCAGCGGGTAGCAGGCGTCGCCGGCGGTGCCGACCAGACCCACCGGCTCCCCGGCGTGCAGCGCTACCCGCCATTCCTCGGTCGCGTCGCCGAGCCAGGCCAGCGGGTCGGTGGCCAGGTCGACGCCGGCGACCGCCTGCGCGATCTCGGCGCCGGTCAGCACGTCCGGTTCGGCGATCCGGGAGACCAGGGCATTGATCTCGGCCGCGTCGGCGGGCGGCCGGAAGTGGTAGCGCCCGGAGGACGCCGGCAGTGGGGTGCCCGTCCAGGAACACCGGAGCCGCTCCCCCCGCTCGACCAGCCCGGCGAGCCGGGCGGCGGCCATCGGCGCCCGGACCACGGCCAGCACCTCTTCGCGTCGCCGCCAGTGCGCCGGCAGTGCGGCGTAGTACCGGCCGGGACCGCCGAGCGCCTCGTGGGCGGCGTGCAACAACTCGGCACCGACCTCCGGCTCGGCGTCGAGATCGAACCGGTCCAGCCAGGGGGCGCCGACGGCGCCCGGCGGAAGCAGCCAGGCGGCCCGGCCGACCACCCGGCCGCCGCGCAGGGCGACCCAGGTGGTCTCGGGTCGGTAGCCGCCGCCGGCGATCCCGTCGGCGTAGCCGACCTGGCGCAGTTGGGGCAACGGATTGGGCATGGAGTCGAACAGGTTTTCCTCGCCCGCGACGAGCGGACGGATGACCAGATCAGTCATGGGTGGGCCTCCGGGAAGCGCGCGCCCCGGATCAGATCCGCGCGGACGCCGGAGCGCGGAGGGGGCGCAGAACATCGGACATTGTTCTGACCTCCTTCCAGCTCGACGGCGTGCCAGCAGACGCTACGCGCCGGGCTCGCCGGCCGCAAGGAATTGTCACAGCGTCGGGTTGGTCTCCGACCCGCGCCGGTGGGCTCTCCCGTCGAACACGGCGATGGCGGCCAGGATCACCCCGGCCGAGGCCGCCACCGCGACCGGCGGGAGCAGCACCATCGGTAGCGCCGCCACGATCAGCACCGCCGCGCCGACGTACAGCATCCGGCAGCGTGGCGCGTATCGGCTCTCCTTTTCCAGGAAGCTCCGCCCGATCAGGAACAGCACCGGGCCACCGAACATGATGACGACCAGGGCCCAGTCGATCGGCGGGTGCGGGTCCTCGATGACCTGCCCGAAACCGACCGCCGTACAGATGATGCCGCCGACGATGATCAGCAGGCTGTAGCTCGCCCACCGCGACAGCTGGATGCCCTGCCCGCCCGGGGTAGCGGCCTGACCGGATCTGACGTGGTAGAAGTAGATTCGCCAGAACGAGACCGCCGTCGCGAAGGCGGCGACGAGGGTGACGACCCCCGGCATGGTGAAGCCCGGAAAACTGACAGCGGCACCGGCCTCGAGCACCACCTCGGCGAGAGCGATCATGAAGAACTGGTTGTACCGCTCGGCGAGGTGCACCTGCGAGATGACCACCCGCGCCCTGCTGAACAACCTCGTGCCGAACGACGGCACGGACCAGCTCGTGGCGGCACCGGTGAGCTCGATGGCGAGAGCGAGGGTCCAGAAGATGCCCCGACCGAGGCCCCCGCTGATGCCGCCACTGATCCAGAGCACGCCGGAGGCCGCGTGCCAGGTCAACACCCGGGCCGCGAACGCCCCACCCGGGTGGCCCCGCAGGGCGAGCGTCAGGAAGAGCGGCCGGCCGATCTGGATCAGGACGTACGTGCAGGAGAACACCACGCCGCGTTTGCCGAACGCCTCCGGCAACGAGACGGCAAGCACCAGCGTGCCGAACATCGTCGCCAGCAGGACGGCCTGGAGGTCCGGTCGGCGCGGGTCGTAGGTGCTGGCCAGCAGGGCGTTGAGCGACCAGATCATCCACATCGCCGTGAAGAACAGCACCGTCTGGCCCGCCTCCGACAGCAGCGTGTGCCGGACGATCGTCAGGTCGTCAGCCACCCGCCCGGCGAGGCGGGCGAGGGCGAAGACGTAGACGATGTCGAACAGCAGCTCCAGGACGGTCGCCGAGTCGGGGCTCCGGCTGTCGCCGAGCCCAGGCGGGAACCTGGGGCGCGTCAGCACGGACGGCGGGACAGCTCAGCCGGCCGGTGCCGCCGGCACCGGTCCGCCGAGGCGGTGACGGTCTCCGGCGACCTGCTCCGCTGCCATCGTCCCCGAACCCTTTCGCCGACCGTGCCGCCTGACGCCTGTCCACATACTTTATCCGGATATATGAGAGTCCTCGTGGTTATGCCGGATACCCCCATCGGCGGTACGGGCCGGCGCCTCCCGGCCCGTCCCACCCCCGGTGCGGGCGATCATTCGTGCCGTCACCCCCCGGTACGCGCGCGGATCGACGGGGAGCAGCCACTGCCGGGCCCGGGTCAACGGACCGACGTTGAGCCCCAACTCGTCGAGCACCTCGTCAATGTTGTGCATCGAGAACGGAATGATGTTCGTGCCCCGGGCGTGCCGCCCGTTGGTGCGCTCCGCCATCCAGGCCAGCCGGACGCGCACCTCGTCACGCATCTGGGCCTCGGCCGGCAGGGTGAGCCCACCCCGCAGGTACGCGGCCGTCCACACCGCCGCCATCTCCGCGCTGAGCGGGCTGAAGAACGACGAGTTGTAGCCGGCGAACGTCAGCCGTGGTACGCCGATCGGCAGGATCTGGCGGTAGAGCTGGAAGTTGCCCGCGTCGTCCTGTAGCCGAGCGTGCAGCACGTCGTCGAAGAACGGCACGTGCTGTCGGAAGCCGGTCGCGCAGATCACCAGGTCGGCCGGGAGCACCGTGCCGTCGGCCAGGCGCGCGGCCGGCCGGCCATCGTCGGCGACGAGCAGTTCGGTGATCACCTGGTCGCGGTGCACGGCGATCCGACCGTCGGCGACGCGCTCGAAGAAGCCCTCGGTGGTGAGGCTCACCGTGCTACGGGCGATGTCCTCGAAGCTGCCGTTCGGCACCAGACCCAGCTCACGCAGCCTGAGTTGCCTGGTCGCGACCGAGCCGACGCTGTCGATCAACCGTTGGCGCAGGCCGTTGCCCGGACCGTGCAGGAACCGCTCGAAGCCCTTCAGGTCGAGGTAGCGGAACAGAGCCTCACCCATCCGGGTGAGCAGCAGGTACTTGTAGTTGAGCGCCCCGCCGAGCTTGCGGGGCATCTTCCAGAGCAGTTCCCGGGCCACCACGTGGGTCTGCGCGGCGAGGTCGCTCAACGGGACCGCCACGTCGCAGGCCGACTTGCCGTACCCGACGACGAGGACGTTCCTGGCGCGGGCCACCTCGATGTCGTGCAACTCCCCCGCGGCCAGGACGCGCCCACCGGCGGCGGCGAAGCCGGCGTGACCGTCGAACGACGGCACCACCGGGTCGGAGAAGATGCCGTTGGCGACGACCAGGTGGTCGTACCGCTGCACGGTCACCGGCTCCTGGGCGCCCGTCGGCCGCGACGTGATCAGCCACCCGGTGTCGTCGTTGACGAGTTCGGCGAAGGCAACCTCCGTGGACAGGCGCAGCACGCTGGCGAGCCCGAACTTCCGCACGTAGCTCTCCAGGTACCGCTGCACCTGCTCGCCCGAGGGCCACTGCGGATAGTCGGCGGGCATCGGCAGGTCGGACAGGTGGTAGGTGCCCTTGTTGTTCTGCGTGTGCAGACCGGGATAGCGCCGGGTGCGACTCCACACCCCACCGACGTCGGGCGCCTTTTCGAGCACTGTGACGTCGAATCCGCTCTGCCGCAGCACCTTCGCTGCGCTCAGGCCGGCGAATCCGGCGCCGACGACGGCAATCCTCATGGCATCCTCCGAAGCGCGGGAACCACTGCGGCAGCGGTGGTGAGCGCACGCTAGCGAGCGGGCCGCGGCTGTCGCTATCCGCTGCGCGCGAGGGGTGTCCGCAACGCGCAGCCGACCGGCCCGTGTCGGGTGCACGGCTTTGCGACACCGTCCGTCCCCGTCCCGCCTTATCGTCGGCGCACCAGGACGCCCCGGGAGGTGTCGGATGGATGCCGTGACGGTCCGGACGAACGACGTCGATCAGGCCCGTGCCGAGGTCGGCAGGGTCTTCTGTCCGCACCAACTCACTCCGCAGGCGGGCGTGCGCGGCGTCCAGCTGCGGATGGCGGCCCGCCGGGTCGGCGGGGTCGGGGTCATCGATCTCGACTACGGGCAGGCGGTACGAATCCAACCCCCGGCCCTGGAGAGCTTCTATCTCGTCCAGGTCCCCCGGGCCGGCAGCACTGTGGTCCGGCACTCCGGTCACACAGTGACCTCGACCCCCGACGTCGCCTCGGTCCTGTCCCCGTACGACCCCTCGGACATGCGCTGGTCCGCGGGGTCACCACATCGGATCTTCTACGCCGAGCGGCGGGCCGTCGACCGGGAACTCACCCGCCTCCTGGGTCGCCCGGTGGACGAGCCGGTCCGCTTGGACCTCGGCATGATCATGACTACGCCGACCGCGCGGGCTTGGGCGCGCGGTGTGGCGTTCCTCGCCGACGAGCTGGCCCAGCCGACGGACGCGTCGCTGTTCGACCACCCGCAGGTCGCCGCCCGTTTCGAGCAGGGGCTCATCGGCCAGCTGCTGCTGGCACACCGGCACAGCCATTCCGACCTGCTCGCCGGCCCGGGCCGGCAGACCAACCCCGGGCGGCTGGTCCGCCGGGCCTGCGCCCTGATCGCCGACCACCACGGCGAGGCACTGACCGTCGGTGATGTCGCCGAGGCGCTGCGGGTGAGCGTACGAACGTTGCAGGACTGCTTCCGGCGCGAGTTGCGGACCACCCCGACGGCGTACCTGCGGGCCTGTCGCCTCGACGCGGCGCACCGATCGTTGCGGGCGGCCGAGCCGGGTGTCTCGGTGACGAGCGTCGCGCTGCGCCACGGGTTCGTACACCTCGGTCGGTTCTCCACCGAGTATCGGGCGCGATTCGGCGAGGCGCCGTCCACGACCCTGCGGCGCTGAGCGGAACACGGTCGACGACGCGCGGCGTGCCGCTGTCAGTTCACGGAACCGACCTCAAGATAGGCACGCAGGGCGCGGTACGCCTCGTCCCGGCCGACACGACCCCGAGACGTGTCGTCCTCCGCCGAGAATCGGCAGGCGATCTCCAACGCCGCCTGAACGCTCTCCGCCACGTCGGGGTGCTCGCGGGCGAGGTGCACAAGTGTCTGCCCGGCGGCGCTACGAACGTCGGCGCTCTCATCCTCGATAAGCGCTTGCAGCGCGGTCCGGACCTGCGGCGTCGGTTTCGATTGCCGCAGGGCGTCGGCCGTGATTCGCCTGATGAGCGAGCTCCTGTTGGTGGCGGCCAACTCGATGGCAGCGGCGGTCACCTCGTCGCTCAACGGCCCGAAGGTGGCCAGGGCCGCCACCACCGACGCACGAACGACGCTCTCCGCAGTGGAAACCGCCAGGTTCACCGCTGCCACCTTCGCCTCTTCGGGCCACCGGCCGGCGTCGGTCACCGCTCTCAACGCCCGGACCCGCAGCTGCGGCTCGGCGTTGGAACTCGCCAGGTGCACCGCCGCGGCGGTCGCCGCCTCGGTCAGCTCCTCGGCAGCGGCCAGCGCTTCCACCGCCCGCACCCGCACGACCAGACTTCGATCGGTAGCGACCACCCGCTCGAGAGTGCTGGCGACCCGTTCGGTAATTCCCCGACCAACAGCCAGTTCCTCCACCGCCTGGAGTCGCACGTCCACATCGACAGCGGTGGTCGCCAGTTCGACGAGGGCACTGATCACCGCCTCGTTCCGCCTCCCGCCGGCGGCCAGTGCCTTCACCGCCTCCCTCCGGACGCTTGGTTCACCGGTCAGATCCATCGCCGTCGTGATCACCACCTCGGAGAGCACCCCACCGGCAGCGAGTGCGCGCACCGCCCTGAGGCGTACGCCCGGATCCACGTCGGTCGTGACCAGCCCGACCAGGGCCGTGACTGTCGCGTCGTCGAGGGTCTGACCAGCCGCCAGCGCATGGACCGCCCACAGCCGGATGCCGAGGTCGGCGCCGGTGGTGGCCAGGTCCACCCCGGCGGTGATCACCGGCTCGGTCAGGGCCCCAGCGGCGGCAAGCGTCTGCAGCGCCCAGAGCCGGACACTCGACTCCACATCCGTGGTCGCCGACCAGGTGAGGGCCTCGATCGCCGTGCTCGTCAACGGTCCGCCAGCGGCCAACGCCCGCACCGCCCACGATCGCACGCCCGGATCCGCGGCGGTGGTGGCCAGCCCGGCGAAGGCAGTGGTCAGGGCCTCGTCCAACGCCTGAGCAGCGGCGAGCGCGGTCACCGCCCGAATCCGGGTGCTCAGCTCCTCGCCGGTGGTAGCGAGATCCACCGCGGCGGCGATCACCGGCTGAGTCAGTGCCCCGACAGCGGCCAGGTCTTCCACCGCCCGGACCCGCACGTCCGGATCCGGATCGGTGGTGGCCAACCCGACCAGAACGCCGATCACCCGGTCGGTCAACCGCCCGGCATCGGCAAGCGCCTGCACCGCCCGGACCCGTACGCCCGAAGTCACGTCGGTGGCCAACCCGATGACCGAGGGGATGACCGCGTCGCTCAACTCGCCGGCGTCGGCGAGCGCCCGCACCGCCCGGACCCGTACGCCCGGACTCACGTCGGCGGTGGCAAGGTCCTCCGCGGCGGCGATCACCTGCTCGGAGAGCGCCTCACCGGCGATGAGTGCTTCCATCGCCCGCATCCGCAGAACCGGATCGTCAGCGGTGGTGACCAGCTCCCCCAGCGCCGCGACGACCGGCGGGGGGAACGAGGCGAGCGGGGCGACTGTCACCGCCAACTGGCAGAACTGTTCCGGCGCGGTGCGGCTGGCACTTACGGCACGGTCACCCAGGGCTTGCAGGAGGCGACTAGTGGCCCTGGTCGTGCCGAGCATGGTGAGGTGCTTGGCCAGCGCCGTCCGATAGCTGGCGAAGCGACACCGACTCGTCGGGTTGAGCCACTCGTCGAGTGCCAGGTTGACCACGGCGTCGATGGTGGCTGTCTCCACCGGAATGTCATCGGCCAGGACTCGCAGCATGAACAGGAAATCCCTCCCCAGCAGCTCCTCGTACGGGCTGGGGCTGCCGGCGGCCGGGTGGATGGCTTCGGCCACCACCGACTCCACCTGTTCGGCGTAATCCTTGCCGATCAGACCGAGCGCCAGGAGGATCGGTTCCTCGTACCGGGGGTCATGCAGTCGACGCCGGATACCCGAGGTTCGTTCACTGGCGGCGCCCCGAAAGGCGAGGGCACGGCCCGTGTAGTACTCCTCGAAGGTCAGGTGGGAGAAGCCGTAGCGCCTCGGTGCGCGTTCCACCACCAGCCCGGTGTGACGGTCGGCCTTGTCGATGAACCTCATGACGCCAAGACCCGCATCCGTGTTCATCGGATCGGCGGCCGTCAGGATGGACGGATCCCAGGTGACCCCGTGATGGGCGGCCCAGAGCGGCCCGAGGACCTCCAGTAGTTCACGCACTGTCGCCGAGCCCTCGGGGCGGTGCTCGTGCATCCACGCGGCCATCTCGGTGAGCCAGCGGGTAAGCATGCGTTCGTCGGGCAGGTCGGCCGCTGCCACACCGCGCACGGTGCGCCAGGTCAGCCCCAGCGCGTTGCACACCTCGATGTACGCCTCGATTCGTCGGTGCGGTAGTCGGCCGCTGGCCCGGTGGACGAGCACCAGGGCGGTCAGTAGCAGCGGATTCACCGCCAGGCGACGCACACCGGGATTGCCCTGCAGCGCCTGCGTGATCGCCGCGGCCTCCCGCAGTCCGATCTGACGGGCCGCGGACTTGGACCTGCTCGGCGCCTCGGCCCGTTCCACCTGCCAGCAGTAGCTACTGAGAAACGTGGCGATCGTGGGATCGTCCATGTCCAGTAGCCGGACCGCGTGAAAGGGTTTCGGCAGTGGCGCCGCGAGGTAGCCGGAGATGCGACTGGTCACGATGAAACGGTTGCCCGGCCGCGAGTGCGCGGTGACGAAGTTCGCCACAGCGGTGACCACGCTGCGGCGCTGGTCGGCCGAGGCGATCTCGTCCAGACCATCGAGCAGCACCAGGCAACTGCCATCGGCGAGCCGCTGGCGCAACAGGTCGCCGAGGCCTGTCGCACCGCACTCAAGGCCCTGGAAATAGTGCGGCAGGAACCCGCTTATGCCGGTGGTCAGCCGGTCGGGCCACAACGCGTAGTCACCCACCGGAAGATAGATCGGAAACAGTGGCGCCTGCCCGTCCACTGTGCTGTTCGTCGCCAACGCCCGGCCGTGCGTCAGGGCCAGATAACTCAGCAGTGTGGTCTTTCCGCTGCCCGGTTCGCCCAGGACGAGCAATTGCTTGGTGGTACGTACCGCGTCCAGTACGGGCATTGCCTGCTCGGTCGGCCCGGAGTTGTGCGGGGAAGGATCGCGACCGTACTGCATCTGCAACCGGTCGATGGCGGCCTCGAAGGCGAGATCGTCAAGATCGGCGGACTTCAGCCTGGTCTGCAACTTGTCACGTTCCGCCTCGAACCAGGCCCGCGCACGGTCCCCCGGATGCCGGTCGGGCCGGGCCTGCAGACCAACGAACACCTGCTCCAACGGCAGTTGCACGATGGTGTTGCGCACCACCCCCGCCGTCCCGACATACTGGTGTCGATCAATGAGCCAGCGTAGATACCGGGTCTCGTCCTCGGTCGTGGCGGGCGCCGCTCCGAGCGCCGTCGCTATTCGGCCCGCAGCAACCGCCGTAGCCGCGACATCGGCCCGGCCGAGCACGTCGGTCAGCACGGGCTCCTTGAGCACCTCGGTCGTCAGGTTGTCGAGCAGAGCCTTGAAGGCGGGCCGCAGTTCCGCGATCTGTTCCCACCGCGCATCGTCGGACGAGGAGCGGCCGAGGGAGTCGATGAGGCGTTCAGCGAGCCTGGTTGCCGACGGCTGAGCTCCCGGAACAATCGCCTTGGCAAGCTCGACAGCCCCCTCGAGTTCCAAGAAATCCGCATTGACGTCATAATCCGCGAGCCGACGTCCGTGCCTGGCCTGGGTCGCGGCGAATGCCCGCTGGAGCGCGCGTTCCAGCGCCTTCTGCTCGCGAAAGCCGGTGATCCGAGTCCGCAATCCCGCGACGGCGGCACCACTCAGCTCTTTGCCCACCTGCGCCATGATCGCCTTGGCGAGCGCCGACAGCACATTAGACGACAGCGGTTCCATGGCCCGGGAGTGTATCGCCCGAATGCGAAGCAAGATCAGTTTCGGTTACACGGAAAACTGCTCCTTATCGCGAAACTCCACGTGGTCCCGCCACGAGTGACGCGGCGCGTATCCCAGCACCCGGCGTGCCTTGTCGATGCTGAGCAGGGTCTCGTGCTCGGCCAACTCCTTGCGGACCTCGACGCCCGGGTAGACCTCGGCGAGCAGGCTGGCACTGGACCTGCTCATGACGGTGTCGGCGTTGGCGATGATGAAGACGTCGGCGCCGGGCCGGTCGTGGGCGAGCGCACGCTCGACCGCCTGGGCCCCGTCGCGGGCGTCGACGTAGCCCCACAGGTTCCACCGGCGTAGCTGCGGGTCGGCGTCGAACGAGGGGAACGGCGCGTAGTCCTCGACGTCCATCACGTTGGAGAAGCGCAGACCCACCATGACCAACTCCGGGTCCCAGCGGCAGAAGTGCCGCGCCATCTCCTCCTCAAGGGCCTTGTTGAGCGAGTACGTCGACTCGGGTCGCGGCGCGTACTCCTCGTCGACTGGCGCGTACGGCGGTGGGGTGTCGAACGGCAGCCCGAGCACCGTCTCGCTCGACGCCCACACCACCCGCTTGATCCCGGCCGCCCGAGCCGCGGCGAAGACGTTGTACGTGGCGGCGGAGTTGTTCGCGAACGTTGTCGCGTTCGACATCAGCCCGGGGGCCGGGACCGCGGCCAGGTGCACTATCGCGTCGATGCCGCCCGCGTGTTCGTCGGCGCCCCCAGTGAACGCCTCCACCACCTGCCCGTAGTCGGTCAGGTCGACCTGGAGAAACTCACAGTCGACGTCCCGGGGGTCGCGGCCTCCGGCGCGGTCCACCGCGAGCACGTCGACACCCACGGCGTGCAGGTGGGCGACCACGGCGCGGCCGAGCTTGCCGGTGGCTCCGGTGACGACGACACGCCTGGGCAGTGCGGAATCGCTCATGCCCACATCTTCTCCGGCGTGGCGCGGCACCCCGCACGCGGGTGGAGCACACCGGCGATCGAGACCGGACTGCTCCCCGTCGGAACCTGTACCCCCAGGGGGAACGTCGAACGGTGATGACCCGACGCCTACTGCTCTGTGCGGTCCTCCTCCTCACCGCCTGCTCTGACGGACCGGCAGTCCGGCCGCCGACCGGCACGGACACCGTGATCGCTGTGGTCGACCGGCGCGGCGGTTTCGCCGCCTCCGCCGAGCAGTGGGCGCTGCCGGCGCTCACCCTCTACGGCGACGGCACCGCCGTGACGCGAGGTGACGACCGGGGTGCGCTGCTGACGGGGCATCGCCGGACGCTCTCGACGGCACAGATCGACGCGCTGTTCCGGCGGGCGGACGACGCGGGCATACTCACGGACCGCGACTACCCGCAGGACGTCACCGACGCGGCCACACTCACCGTGCGGCTGACCACTACCGGCGGCGCGTACGAGACGACTGTCACGCAGCCGTCGCCCGGCGAGGGCGGTGACCGTGGTGAGGTGATCGCGTTCGCCGAGGCCGCGGCAGCCTCCGGTGTCGACGCCGGAGAGTACCTGCCGCAGCGGGCGACGGTGCTGGTTGTCGCCGACTCCGAGGACAACTCCGACGTACGGCCCTGGCCGCTGGACGTGCCCCTGTCCGCGATGGACGGCGCACCCCAGCGGCCCTGCCACGTGGTCGACGGCGCGACGCTGGCACCGCTGCTGGCCGAAGCCGGCGCGGCGCGGCGCGAGACCCGATGGCAGGCTGAGGGACACCGGGTACGCCTGGTGGTCCGACCGCTGCTGCCGCACGAGCGGAACTGCGCGGACCTCGACTAGGCGGAATCACGGTACAACTCTGGGAGTCAGCGCGATCATTACATCCCACGGTGACCGGGACGTAATGTGCGTAACGTGCAGGGGTAACCCTGACGCGACGAGGAGAGACTTCATGTCCAAGCCACCGCTGCCCGAGCCCGCGATCGCCATGCTGCAGAAGCCGAATCCGGCCGTCATGACCACCCTGCAGGCGACCGGTCAGCCGGTCTCTGCCGCCACCTGGTACCTGTGGGAGGACGGCCGGATCCTGGTGAACATGGACGCGGGCCGCCGCCGGCTGGACCACGTCCGGAACGACCCCCGGGTCTCCCTCACGGTCCTGGACGAAGCGGGCTGGTACACCCACGTCAGCATCATCGGGCACGTCGCCGAGCTGCGCGAGGACGAGGCCCTTGCCGACATCGACCGGCTGTCCCGGCACTACACCGGGAACCCGTATCCACGGCGGGAGCGCGCTCGGGTCAGCGCCCTGATCGAGATCGACCGCTGGCACGGCTGGGGCTCGCTCAAGGACAACAGCCAGGTCGGTTGACCAATCAGCCCGGCCGGCGGCACCGCCGGCCGGGCATGTGGCCGGACGCTCTTGACCCCGGACTGTGATCGGCTTAACTTCATCAATCAGATAAGTCTCTTTACTAATTCTGCTTGATGCCTCGTGGGAGTGTGCCGATGCGACCATTCCGCCACCGCCGTCTCACCGCCGTCGTCACCCTGGCGGCCCTGCTGTTCGCCGCCGCCCCGCCCAGCGCCGCGAGCGCGGGCGACAACCAGCAGCGCCGCGCCGGTTACCACCGGGTTGGCTACTTCACCCAGTGGGGCATCTACGGTCGGGCCTTTCCGGTCAAGAAGCTCGACACGTCCGGGGCGGCGAGCCGCCTCACCCACGTCAACTACGCCTTCGGCAACATCAGCGAGGACGGCCGCTGCTACCTGGACGGCGGGCCGGGCGAGGGCGACGCCTGGGCCGACTACCAGCGGCCCGTCCCGGCGGAGGAGAGCGTCGACGGCGTCGCGGACGCCCCGGGCCAGGCCCTCAACGGCAACTTCGGCCAGCTCGCCAAGCTGAAGGCCAAGTATCCCGACCTGAAGGTGCTGATCTCGCTGGGCGGCTGGAGCTGGTCGACGTACTTCTCGAACGCGGCCCGCACCGACGCCTCCCGCAGGGCGTTCGTCGCGTCCTGCGTCGACCTGTACCTCAAGGGCAACCTCCCCGGCAGCCCGGGCGCCGCAGCCGGCGTCTTCGACGGCGTCGACCTCGACTGGGAGTGGCCCAACTGGGCGGGTGAGCCCGGCAACGTCGTCCGCCCGGAGGACCGGGAGAACTTCACCAAGCTGCTTGCCGAGTTCCGTCGGCAGCTCGACGCGTACGGGCGCACGACCCGGTCACACCACCCGCTGACCGCGTTCCTGCCCGCCAACCCGGCCACCATGGACGCCGGCTACGAGGGCCGCAAGATCTTCAAGTACCTCGACTTCGCCACTGTGCAGGGGTACGACTTCCACGGCGGCTGGGAGTCGGTGGCCAACCAGCAGTCGGCGCTGCGCGTACCGGCGGGATCACCGGACAACCCGGACTTCTCCGTCGAGGTGGCCATCGACGGCTGGATCGCCCGCGGCGCGCCGCGCGACAAACTCGTGCTCGGCATCCCGTACTACGGCCGGGGCTGGACCGGCGTCACCGGCGGCGGCAACGGCCTGTTCAAGCCGGCCACCGGGCCCGCGCCGGCCACCTTCGAGCCCGGCTACGAGGACTACAAGAAGCTCAAGACCCTGGCCGACAACGGCTACACAGTGCACCGCGACCTGCGCGCCGGGCACGCCTGGTTGTTCGACGGTACGACGTTCTGGACGTACGACGATCCGGCGGTCGTGTTGCAGAAGGCGCTCTACATCCGTCGGGCCGGTCTGGCCGGCGCGATGATCTGGTCATTGGACGGAGACGACGACAACGCCACATTGACCAGAACCATCGGCCTCGGCCTCACGACCTGGTAGCTCCACCCCACGCGGCTCCCCTGATCATGTGACGAAAACAGGTGTCAGAGGCGTCTCCGCCCTCCTTTTCATCACGTGCTCACGGGAGCCGCTCCTTTTCGGGGGTGACCGCGCGCACCGCCGCGTCGATGAGCGCGGTCACCTGGTCCATGTCCCGCGCCTGGCGGACGTCCACATCGGCCGTCCACCCGTTGGGCCGGGCCAGCCGCACCGTCACGTCCTCCCGGCGGTGGATCAGCCAGTTGGCGATCGCCTGCACCAGCACCATGGCGGCGCCCGCGTCGTCGACCGCCACCCGCAGCGGGTCCGTGCCGTCGATCGACGACTCACCGGCCGGCGTCGAGGTCACCCCGTCGCGCAGCCGGTCCTCGGCACGCAGCCAGGACGCCAGAGAGCGCCGAGCGTCGGCGGACGGCAGGTCCGAATGGACCGAGAGCATGATCATCTGTGGCACGTGCTCCACCTCCCCAGACGACGACAAGCACCTGCCACCATCCTGCCAGTCCGCGTCGGAACCGGCACGCCGAGTAGTCACCACCGTCGATCGGAGCTTGACCTCCTGTCGGCCGCTTCATAGGCTCCGGCCACTGCGAGGTCTTCCCCGAGAAGGGCATCCGAGACATGACCCCATCGATGCGCTCGTCCTGGACGGCCCCGTCGAGACGGCTGGCGGGGGCCGCCACTATCGCGCTCCTACTCGGCCTGGCTCCCCTGCTCGGCGGCACCCCGGCCGCGAGCGCCGCACGGCCCGCACCCTGCGCCGACGACCCGACCGCACGGTTGGGCACGGTGCCCGCCCCGGAGACCGTGTTCGGCTTCCCGCTCGGCGCGGGTCAGCAGCGGGTCGTCACCAACGAGGAGGTCCGCGGCTACCTGACGGCTGTCGACCGCGCCTCGGACCGGGTCGTCACGGGGGTCCTGGCCACCAGCGTGGCCGGCCAGCCCCTGCCGTACGCGGTGGTGTCCAACGAGCGCCACGTGCGACCGGCCGCCCTGCGAAAGATCGCCGACGACGTACGGGACCTGCGTGACCCACGCCGGACCAGCGCACGGACGGCCGCCCGGACGGCCAAGGACAGCCCGGCCATCGTCTGGATCACCGCGAACGTGCACGGCGGCGAGAAGAGCGGCACCGACGCGGCGCTCAAGACGCTGTACGAGTTGGCGGCGGGCCTGTCCTGCGAGGTCGCGCGGCGCAACGACAACCTGGTCACCGTCATCGTCCCCACCCAGAACCCGGACGGCCGGGACGCGACCCGGCGGCAGAACGAGTTCGGCTTCGACCTGAACCGGGACTGGTTCGCCCGTACCCAGCAGGAGACCGACGGCAAGCTCGAACTGCTGCGCCGCTACCCGCCGCAGGTGTTCGTCGACGCCCACGAGATGGGTGGCCGGCAGTACTTCTTCCCGCCCAACGCCGACCCGATCCACCACGAGATCGCCGGCGAGGCGGTGGACTGGATCAACCGGATCGGCGAGGCCAACAAGGCCGGCTTCGGCTACCAGGGCGCCTGCGACGAGACAGTCACCACCGAGTGCTACTTCAACTACGACACGTACGACATGTTCTTCATGGGTTACGGCGACACAGTGCCGACCACCGGCTTCGGTGCGGCCGGCATGACGTACGAGAAGGGCAGCGCGTCGGCGGTGGCCGACCGGGTCCAGCAGCAGTTCCACACCCAGTGGTCGACGTTGGGGTGGGCCGCCGCGAACAAGCGCGAGGTGCTGGACGGCTACTTCGACATCTGGACCGACGCGCTCGCCCAGGGCCGGGCGGGCACCCTCGAACCGAACGAGGTGGTGCAGCCCACCAACGCTGTCCAGTTCCCCGTACCGGACATCAGGATCCGCTCGTACTTCCTGCTGCCGGACCGGCAACTCGCCGACGTCCGCCAACTCGTCGAACGGCTGCGCCGGATGGACGTCGAGGTGTACGAGGTGCAGAAGCCGACCCGGGTGCCGACCGCGCGGGTCTTCGGCGGGCGAACCGCCACGAACGTGACAGTGCCGAAGGGCGCGTACTGGATCCCGATGGACCAGCCGCAGAAGCACTGGATCCAGGCCGTCATGGGCGAGGACCCGTACACGCCGTTCCCCTACTTCTACGACGTGTCGTCCTGGAGCAACCCGCTGCTGATGGGGGTCTCCGCCATCTACACAGGTGACAACGTCCGGCCGAAGGCCCGGCTGGTCCGCGCGATCTCCGGTGGACGCAGCGCCCCGGCGTGGCCGTGGGGCTCGTACACGTACCCGCTCGACTCGGCAGCCGCCGCGGAGCTGACGTTCAGCCTGCTCGGTCGCGGCGTCCCGCTGGTGCGGGACCTGGACAGCAACCGGGTGGCGGTGCCGGCGAAGAAGCTGACCCGGGAGATCGACCGGCTCGCGGCCTCGCTCGGAGTGAGCCTGGCACCGAGCGGGCCAGCCACCGGCACGCCGGTGCACCTGCCCGACGTGGGCCTGTTCCAGGGCACCGGCATCTCCACCACGTCGGGTTCCCACGGTGAGGCGCGCTACGTGCTCGGCAAGCGGTGGGGGCTGGACCTCACGCCGGTCACCACCGCCGACATCAACGACAACACCGCCGCGTTCACCGGGCGTACCGTGCTGGTGGTGCCGGACGGCAGCAGCCCGACCGGCGGTCTGACCGCCGCGGGCCAGGCCAACCTGCGCGAGTGGATCGCCCAGGGCCACACCTACGTCGGGCTGCGCAACGAGGGCACCCGGTTGGCCCGCGCCGCCGGGCTCACCTCGACCACCGAGAAGACCAAGCCGGCCGACTATCTGGTGATCGGCTCACACCTGCGGGTCGACGTGGACACCGCCAGCCCGGTCGCCCTGGGCCGACCGGCGGAGGACTTCGAGTTCAACAACAGCGACCCGATCCTCACGCCCAGCACCACCGGGACGAACGTGCTCAGCTACCCGACGGGTGACACGTTCTGGGCCAACGGCTACACCGTCGGCGCGGACACCCTCAAGGGCACGGCGGCGGTGGTGGACGAGCCGACCGGAGCCGGTCGGGCGGTGCTGTTCGCGTTCAACCCGCTCTTTCGGGCGTACAACGAGAATGGTCTGCACCTGGTGGCCAACGCGTTGCTCTACCCGGCCGGCGCGACGCCGGACGCCCGGCGCGCGGCCGGGGTCGACGCGGCGCGCGCCAGCGCCGCCGCCGCGCCGGTGACGCCGGACCTCGGCGGCGGCTGGCGACCGATCACCATCCAGGTCGCGGCGGCGGACCTGCCGCGCGCCCAGGCGATCGTCGGACGCTTCACCGCCGACGCGAAGGCGTCCGCGAAGGACGATTCGGCGTACGTCGTGATCCCGAACCCGCGAGGGCTCCAGGCCGACGAGCACCCGTTCGTGAAGGATCTGGTACGCGCGCTGCGCGACGCCCGAGTGCCGCTGCGGTCGGTGGTGGGCTGACGTAGCCCTCTGTACGCCGAAGCGCCCGTCCCCGACATGGGGACGGGCGCTTCGTCGTGCGCGCGGGTGCGGGAACTATGCGGCGAGTCGACGGAAGACCTCACCACACACGTCGACGCAGAACGCCAGCACGACGTCGGCCGTCCGCACCCCGGCCGTGCTGAACAGGAAGACCTCGCGGTCGACGCGGTCGACCGACTCGGTCCACGGGGCGGCCGTCAACGCCTGCTCGAAGAAGTCGTTGCCTGGGCGGGACAGACCGAAGACGGCCAGCTTCCCGTCGTCGAAGCTCAGCGTCCACTCCCGGCCGTCCCTGGTGGAGACGGCCAGATAGCCCGGCAGGTCCTCCAGCGCCGGGTCCTGCGGCAGGCGCGCGGCGGCCTCGGCCACCACGGGCGACCCGGCCAACGCGTCACCGTCGAAGACGTCCCAGCCGTCGACGCGCTGCGGCTCGACACCGTCGACGGCGTAGCCAGGGCGGGACCGTTGCCACCAACTCATGGTTCTCACTATCGGGTAAGGGGGCCACGACGACGTCGCCCCGGACTGGCGCGGCCCCCTGCCCCCGGCACCGTCGCCGGGATCGAGGCCGGGAGCCGGCCGGCCCGACGAACGGGCCGGCCGGCCACCCGACGGCAGCGTCAGCCTGTCGCGCACACGGTCTACCCGGCCCCAGGTGGCAGTCGATGCCGGTACGGTGTTGCCCGCCATCACGAGAACGACCGGGGGTGGGTGTTGGTCTACCAGATCCAGTTCGAGGGTGAGATCCGCGCAGCCGAGCTGCGGCGGTTTCTCGCGGACAACTACGGCATCGCGCCCGCGGCGATCTATGTCGGGCGCATCGCGGACCGTTCGGCTGACGACCCGCGACCCGTCGCCATGTTCACGCCGCCCGAGGACGACGAGGAGTTCGGCTGGGTGCTGATCGGCGACACCGAACTCGCCGACGCCACCGGGCTCGGCGAACGCGAGCTGGCCGTTGCGCTGGCCCGCGCCTTCCGGATCCGGGCGCTTGTCGACGACGGCAGCTTCTATCCCGACAGGTGGCTGCTGGTCAGCACCGACGGCAGCACCGGCCGGGTCCGCACGGACGAGGACGCCGCGGCCGACGGCAACCTGCGGATCCTGTACGCACTCGAACCGATACGTGGCGAACCCCAACTCGCCGTCGTGCCACCGCGGGACTGGTCCCGCGATGGTGACTGACCGGCCGGCTGGCCCCGCGCGAACGGGCCAGCCGGCGCACCACGCCGCGGTCAGCCGCTCGCGCAGACGGTGCCGTTGAGGGTGAACGCGGTGGGCAGCACGTTCGGCCCGCTGTACGCGCCGACGAAGCCGGCGCTCACGCTGCTCCCGACGGCGATCTGCCGGTTGTCGTCGGTGGGCGTGACCCGCACGCCGGTGCCGGTCTGCTCCCAGGTGGCGCTCCACCCGCTGCTCACCTGCTGCCAGCCGGTGGGCCAGGTCCAGGTGAGCGTCCAGCCGTTTATCGGTCTGGTCCCGTTGTTGACGATCTCGACACCACCGATGTAGCCGTTACCCCAGTCGTTGGCCGTGGTGAACCGGACCGTGCACGCGCTGGTGGCGGGACTGCCGGTGGCGAAGGTGAGCGGTGGTGAGGCCCAGGACACCCGGCCGGCGGTGTCGCGGGCCAGCACGTTCACCGTGTATCTGCTGCCCGGCACCAGGTTGCCGACAGTGAACGAGGTGCCCGCCGTCTCGCCGAGTTGCTCGCTCACCGCGCCGTTCTGCCGGTACACCTCGTACTTGGCGATTGGGCTGCGGCCCGGGGTGGCTGCCGGCCAGGAGATCGTCGCGGCCCGGTCGGTGACGTCACTGGCGGTGGGCTGGCCCGGCGCCGAGGGCAGGCCGGCGGTCGCGCCCGCCGGGCGTAGCACGAGCGTCGTCAGCGAGTACGCCGGCAGCGTCCGGCTGGTCGCCGAGCCGGACTGGCTGGTGGCGATGCCGGTGGCGCCGTTGCTGAGGGTGGCGACGGTCGGCGCGGCGGCGGACGGGGTGAACCCTGCGTAGTCGATGGTGACGTCATGCGCCGCGTCCGGGTCCTTGTTGACAAGCAGCACCGCGAGGTCGCCGTTGCCGCGGCGCACGGCGTGCGCGGTGACCAACGGCTCGTCGGTGCCGGCGCGGATGAACTGGTCGCCGGTCTTCGCGAAGAGCTTCATCATGCTCAGCCCGTAATACGGCGCGAACGGTGTGTTCAGCGGCGGCTGGCACACCGACCCGTCCTCGGTGCAGGCCCCGCTGGAGAGCAACCCGAAGTCGCCGTAGTCGGTCTGACCGGCCACCTGCGTCACGGTGCCCATGCCGTTGTGCACGTTCCACCACTGGGCGGTGAAGACACCGTTCTCCAGCAGCCCGCTGTAGACGTCGGCCAGGAAGAGCGCGGCCGGTTGGGTGGTGCGGCCGACGTCGACGTTCAACTCGGTGAAGCTGATGCCGATGCGCTCGGCGTCCGCGCCGGCGTACCTGGCGAGTTGCTGCCGCAGCAGGTAGGTGGCGTCGGGGAGATGGTTGACGCGGGCCAGCGACTCGGCGGCGGTGCCGCCCGGGTACCAGTGCACGTCCACGAAGTCGATCTTCGGGCCGGCGATGGAGAGCACCGTCTGGTTCCACGGGCCCGGGTCACTGCCGGCGGTGATCCCGTCCGGCCAGTTGCCCGGCATGGTCAGCACCGCGCCGACCTTGACGCTCGGGTCGACCGCCTTCATCGCGTCGGCGTACTCGACGACAAGCCTCGCGTACTGTGTCGCGCTCTTGTCCGGATGGTCGTCCGCCTCCCAGGCGGACCCGTAGTGGCCGTTGCCGTAGTTCTCGTTGCCGACGGTCCAGTACCGCGCCCCGTAGCCCTTCGTCACGTTGGCGTATCGCACCCAGTCAGCCGCCTCGGCGGGTGTCCCGGTGCCGTAGTTCGCGATGATCATCGGTTGCGCGCCGACCCGGCGCACCGCCGCCATGAAGGTGTCGAAGTCGGTCCCCGGGGCGACGTAGCCGCCGGGCGCGGTGTGGTCCTTCCAGTGGTAGATGTCGGCGTACGAGCCGCCGGGGTAGCGCATCATCTGCACACCGGCGTCGCGCAGCAGGTCCGACGTTTGCGTGGTGCCCAGGTTCTGGTCCCAGATGGCGTGGTTGACACCGAGCGCGGTGGCAGGCACTGTCGCCAGCCCCGCGCGGGCGTTGACGGTCACGGTGACCGGGTCGGGAGCCGCACTGGCCGTCGGTGGGTTGATGCCGGCGAGCGCGGTCGCGGCGAGCAGCGCGCTGGCCACCACTGACGCGCGCCTCGTCTGGTTCTGCATGGGCTGGGGTTCCTTTGCGGGAGTGGGTGCACGGATGGCTCTCGGCGGTCCATCGCTCGTCGCACCGTCCCCCAGCATCCGTGCCGGATCCTGGTTGCCCATCGGACGGACATCGGCCCCGCACGTGGCCGCTCATCGACGCACAAGAATGTCACGGGCGGCTCGGGAATCTCAAGCCCGCGCCTGTCGACACGTCATACGTCACTGCTTGACGAACGGCATGTTATCGCTCACAGTCGATGTCGAGGCGAACGGCGTTCGCGGCTCGCCGGGAGAGCCCCCGCCGGTCGGCCTCGGCGAGACGACGTCCCCCGGGCAGGCGGGCGTCGCACCAGGACCTGACCGCGGCTGCCGACGACGCGCGGCGGACGACGCGCGTCCGCACCACCACCAGATCACCTCGTGCTGGCGCCGAGTCCCCGACCCAGCACAAGAGGAAGCGCCGATGAAATCAAGGATCGCACTGCTGGCCGCCGCGCTCGCGACGGCCCTGGCGACGATGACGGCCGTGGTCACGGTCGCCACCCCAGCGTCGGCCGCGACGCTCACCCAGGTGACGAACTTCGGCACCAACCCGACGAACCTCCAGATGCACCTGTACGTGCCGGACCGGGTCGCGGCCCAACCGGCCCTGCTCCTGGCCCTGCACTACTGCACCGGCAGCGGCCCGGCGGTGCACTCCGGTTTCGGGCTCAGCTCCCTCGCCGACCGGTACGGCTTCATCGTGATCTACCCGTCGGTGACCCGGAGCAGCAAGTGCTGGGACGTGTCCTCCCCGCAGGCGCTGCGGCGCGACGGCGGCAGCGACCCCGTCGGCCTCAAGTCCATGGTCGACTACGTCCGGGGCCGCTACCCGGTCGACGCCAACCGGATCGCCGTCGGCGGGTTCTCCTCCGGGGCGATGATGACCAACGTCATGGTCGGTCTCTACCCGGACCTGTTCAACGCCGGGTTCAGCTCCTCCGGGGTGCCGTTCGGGTGCTTCGCCACCACCAACGGCGCCGAGTGGAACAGCGAGTGCTCCGGCGGGCGCATCGTGCGGACCCCGCAACAGTGGGGCGACCTGGTGCGCAACGCCTACCCCGGCTACACCGGCAAACGCCCCCGGGTGCAGATCTGGCACGGCACCACTGACACCACGCTGAGCTACGTCAACTTCGGTGAACAGATCAAGCAGTGGACAAACGTCACCGGCGTGTCCCAGACCCCCGCCTACACCGACTCGCCGCAGGCCAGCGCCACCCGTACCCGCTACGGGGGCACCGGCGGCACGGCACCCGTGGAGGCCATCAGCTTCCAGGGGTACGGCCACTCCATCCCGTTCGACGCGGCCCAGGCCGTGCGGTTCATCGGTTTCGACGGCACGAGCCCCACCACACCGCCGCCGAACCCGACAACCCCGCCACCGGGCGGCACGGCCGGACCGCTGCGCAACGTCAACGCCGGTCGCTGCCTGGACGTCCCGGCGAGGTCGCAGACGAACGGCACCCAGGTGGCGTTGTGGGACTGCAACGGCGGCACCAACCAGCAGTGGACGCCGACCGCCGCGAGACAACTCCAGGTGTACGGCACGAAGTGCCTGGATGCCGAGGGCGCGGGGACCACGTCGGGCACCCGGGCGATCATCTGGGACTGCAACGGCGGCACCAACCAGCAGTGGAACCTCAACACCGACGGGACGGTCACCGGCGTGCAGTCCGGCCTGTGTCTCGCACCCAACGCCGCCGGCACCGCCAACGGCGCCCAGCTGGTGCTCTCGACCTGCAACAGCTCGAACAGCCAGCGGTGGACCAGAGGCTGACGCGTTTACCGACGTCGACGTACCCCGTTTGGTGTTCGGCCGGCCGGTGGCCCGGCTCGGGAAGGATCCCGGGCCGGGCCACCGGTCTGGTCGTGGCCGCCGTCCGCGCGGGGCGGCGGCACCCGGGCTCAGCGGTAGCCGGCGACGGTGATGTTCGCCTGTACCGCGTTCTCGGTAGCGTCGGACGGGTAACCCGCGACCATCGCGCCCTCGTAGAAGGTGCCGACGCTCTGGTTGGAGTCGAGGGGGTGTGGTTGGTGGGTGTGCCTCAGCCCGGGTGGTGTCCCGCTGCTCGGGCCCGGACTCTGAGCAGCGGGACCACCAGACGCGACCCGGCCACCTGGCCGGGACCGATGGCTCCCGGTAGCCGTCCCGCGTCGGCCACGTCCCCACCCGTCCGCCCCACGCCGCCGTCGGCTGCTCCGGACCAGGAGTCACCGCTCTCGCGATTGCCCGGAGCCAGTCGAGAATCGACGACTGTCCGTCACGTTAGCGCTAACAGGACACGTATGTCCATAGACGATGATCAGTGTCTGAGGGGGTCAGTCGGTCAGCCGCAGCAGGTGCCGGCCAGGGAACGGGCGGCCGTGCTCCCGCTCCCACGTCCGCAGGTGCCGCTCCCGGTCCGGCGCGGCCGGGGCGAGGAATTCGAAGTACGCGAGGATGACCGTCCGAGCCTCGTCGACCGAGTAGGTCGTCCCCGACCGGACCGGCCCGCAGCTCACCACAGTGACACCGGCCGAGGTGCAGCGGACCACCGACGAGTTGCCCTCGAACTCCTCGCAGGCGGAACGCCCGGACGCCGCGTCGTCGATGCACTGGAGCAGTTCGAGGCAGTCCGGGGCGTAGTTCTGGACATCGCTGGTGAGCTGCGAGGCGAGGTCGCGGAAGCGCCGATCACCGCTGATCATGCTGGCCGCACCGTACTGGTTACGGCCGAACTCGACGAGCCCCATCGTCAGCTCCCCATGCCCCACGAAACCCCGGCGATGTCAGGGGAGCCTAGTCGGCGTCACGACCCGGACTGCCCCGACGGTGCCGGCCGCCGTGGCGGTGCGGCACTGTCGCGCACGATGAGCTCGGTGGCGAGTTCGACCCGTGGGCTTTCGGTCTTCTCTCCCCCGGCGAGTCGCAGCACGGTCCGGGCGGCCAGCATGCCCATCTCGGCCAGGGGCTGACGAACTGTGGTGAGCGGCGGTGAGCACCACCGGACCTCCGGCAGGTCGTCGAAGCCGACCACGCTGATGTCGTCGGGCACCCGCAGCCCGCGTTTGCGGACCGCCTCGTAGACGCCGAGCGCCATCTGGTCGCTCGAGGCGAAGATGGCGGTGGGCGGGTCGGGCAGGGCCAGCAACTGGGTACCGGCGCTGAAGCCGCCCTCGTGGTAGAAGTTGCCCGGACGGATCAGGTCGTCGTCGAGGGGAATGTTCGCGGCGCCGAGGGCGGCCCGGTAGCCGTCCATCCGGGCCCGGCTGCACATCAGGTGCGGTGGGCCGGCGATGAAGCCGATGCGGCGGTGGCCGAGGCTGATCAGGTACTGGTTGGCGCTCAGGCTGCCGGCCCAGTTGGTGGCGCCGATGGTGGGTGACTCCTGCGGGTCGACGCCGGCCGGGTCGATGATGACCACCGGCAGGTGCAGGCGGCGCAGTTCGGCCTGCAACGGCGGGTTCACCATCGAGGTCACGAAGATGATGCCCTCGGTGGAGCGGGTACGCATGTTGTCGAGCCACTGCTTGGCCGAGGAGATGCGCCAGTGGATGGCCGACACCACGGTGCCCACGCCGCTGGTCTGGCCGACGTCCTCCACCCCACGGATGATCTCCACGGCCCACGGGCTGTCCAGGTCGTTGAAGACCAGGTCGATGAGAGCGGCGTCGGTACGCCGGGCCGGTGACCGACGTCGGTAGCCGTGCCGGTTGAGCAACGCCTCGACGCGTTCCCGGGTGTCCGGGGCGACGTCGGATCGTCCGTTGATGACCCGGGAGACCGTGGGCACGGAGACACCGGCCAACCGCGCGATCATGGCGATGGTGACGTTTCGGCCGTTCTCCGTGCCCACGGTTCCTCCCTTCGTCGTGCGGGCAGCGTCAGGTCTGCTCGCGGTGGTGCGATGTCACCCCTTGACGCTGCCGGTCAGACCGCCGATGAGCTGCCGTTCGGCCACGGCGTAGAAGCCCAGGGCCGGCAGCATGGACAGCACCACGTACGCCAGCACCCGTGCGGTGTCGTCGGCGTACTGCCCCTGGAACGCCTGAACTCCGACGGGAAGCGTCCACCAGCTCTGATCGCTGAAGACGACGAGCGGGAGCATGAAGTTGTTCCAGCTGGTGACGATGGCCAGCACCGATACGGTGGCCAGGGCCGGACGGGCCATCGGCAGCAGGACTCTCCAGAAGAACCCGAAGGCGCTACAGCCGTCGAGGACAGCTGCCTCCTCGACCTCGGCCGGGATGGTCCGGAAGAACTGGCGCAGGATGATGATGGTGATCGGCAGCCCGAAGGCGGCCTGGGGCAGGATGACACCGAGCGGATTGTCCAGCAGGCCCATACCGCGCAGCAGGACGAACAGCGGCAGGATGGCCACCGCGAACGGGAACATCAGACCGATAGCGAACAGGGTCACCAGGAACTCGCGACCCCGGAAGGCGTAGCGAGCGAAGACGAATGCGGCCATCGCCGCCGCTCCGACCACGATGAAGGTGCTGCTCACGGCGATGAGGAGACTGTTGCCGAGCTGCCGCCAGAACACGCCCTCGCTGAGGATCTCGAGGTAGTTCCACACCCAGGGATCGGGCCAGCCCAACGGATTGGTGGACAGCTGGCCGTTGTCCTTGAAGCCGCCGAGCACGCCGAAATACACCGGCACGACGATGAGCGTGCCGACGGCGATGCAGACGAGGTGCAGGACGACGCTGCGGGTCCGCTGGACGCGACTCGTCGTGGCGGTCATCGCTGGCCTCCCTGGGTGGTGACCGCGCCCGCGGTGTCGCGACGCAGCACGATGCGTTGGTAGAACAGTGCGAAGACGAGGCTCAACAGGAACATCACGATGCTGATGGCGCTCGCGTAGCCGACCTCGAAACGTTTGAAGCCGAACTGGTACATCGTCACGGCCAGGGTTTCCGAGGAGTGGATCGGGCCACCACCGGTGAGCACCCAGACCATGTCGAACAACTGGACGGTGCCGATGACGGACAGGAAGATGCTGATCCGGATCGTCGGGCCGAGCAGGGGCAGGGTGACGTGCCGGAACGCCTGCCAGGCGGTGGCGCCGTCGGTGAGCGCGGCCTCGGACAGCTCCTTGGGGATGCCCTGCCGGGCGGCCAGGAACAGCATCATGTAGAGACCGAAGTACTTCCAGGACACCACCAGGAAGACGGCGTACAGCACGGTGTCCGGGTCGGCGAAGACGGTGCCCGCATCAGAGCCCAACCACCGGGCTACGCCCTCGCCCAACCCTCGGTTCGGAGAGAACACCAGGGTGAACAGCACGGCCGTGGTGACCTCGGAGAGCACGTACGGGGCGAAGAAGATCAGCCGGTACGCGGCGCGACCCCGCAGTGGCTGGTTGAGCAGCATGGCCAGGGCCAGCGCGACCGGCAGCTGCACGACCAGGGACAGCACCACCAGCACGAGGCCGCGCCACAGGTCGCCGCGGAAGGTCGGGTCGCCGAAGGCGCGGGTGTAGTTGTCCAGCCCGATGAAGTTCTCGGGCAGTCCGAAGCCGTTCCATTTGTAGAGGCTGGCGTAGCCGGCCACCACGATGGGGGCGAGGACAAGGAGCACGAACAGCGCCAGGGCAGGCGCCAGGAACACGGCGAGGACGCCACCCCGGCCCGGCCGGGGCTGGCGGCCACGCTTGCGCGCGGTGCCCGGCCCCGGTGCCGGCGGATCGGTCGCCGAGTCGCCGCGCCTCGTGTCCGACACGGTCGATGGCCTGGTCATGCCTGCTCCACTCGGGTTCTACGGCCGGCTACGGATGGATGACGGGTCACGATCAGACGGTCTTTGCCACCTGCGTGATGTCCTTGACGATCGCCGCCGGGGACTTCTTGCCGGCGATGATCTCCGCGACGCTGTCGTTGATCTGCTGCCCGAGTGCGGGCGCGTACGCCTGGTCGAGGTAGAGCTGAAAGCCGGTGTTCTTGGCCAGGGCCTCCGCGACGGCCTTGTTGTTGGGGTCGCTGATGGCCGAGGTGGCCTCGGTGACCGTCGGGTTCACCGCGTTGGTCTGCGCGGAGCGCTTCTGGTTCTCGACGCTGAGCAGGAACTTCAGGAAGTCGACGGTCGACGCCGGGGCGTCCTTACCGACGGCGAAGCCGTTGCCACCGCCGAAGACCTCGGTCGCGGCGCCCTTACCACCGTCCACGGAGGGGAACGGGAAGAAGCCGAGTTTGTCGCCGAGGCCCTTCTTGCTGGTGGAGCTGGACGCCTGCACCGCCGGCGCCCACTGCCCCATCAGCTCCATGCCGGCGTTGCCGTTGCCCATGGTGGCGGCCTGCCCGTCGGGCGAGCCGAACTCCGCGCCGAGGAAGCCCTTCTGGAAGGGTTGCAGGTCGACGAGTTCCTTCAGCCGCTCACCCGCGGCGACGAGGTCGGGGGTGTCGAAGTTCTTGCTGTCCACGGCCTTCTGCAGGGCGTCGACACCACCGATGCGCATCGCGAGGTAGGACCAGTAGAAGTGGGCCGGCCACTTGTCCTTGCCAGCGAGGGCGACCGGGGTGATGCCGGCGGCCTTGAGCTTGCGGACCGCGTCGAGCACGCCGTTCCAGGTGGTGGGGGTCTCGGTGATGCCGGCCCGGGTGAAGAGCTCCTTGTTGTACCAGAACCCGACCATGCCGATGTCGAACGGAATGCCGTAGACCTTGCCGTCGATGGTGTAGGGCTCCATCGCGGCGGGCAGAATGCCGGCGACCAGGTCCTTCGTGTCGTCGGTGAGGTCCTTGACCAGACCGGCGTCGACCTGCTGCTTGAGCACGCCACCACCCCAGGACTGGAAGAGGTCCGGCACGTCACCGGCCTGCGTGGCGGTGGTGAGCTTGGCCTTGAACGCCTCGTTCTCCAGGGGCTGGATGTCGATCGTGACGTTCGAGTGGGCGCCCTTGTACTCGTTGGCCATGGCCGCCCAGACCGGGAGCATCGGGTCGGTGTTCTGGATGTGCCACCAGTTGATGGTCTGCGGCGCGTTGGGGTCGCTGGACTTCTCGTCGCCGCTGCAGGCGCTCAGCAGGTAGGCGCCGGCGCCGGCACTGGCGAGGCCGAGCAGCGTTCGGCGGGAAAGGTGCGTAGTCATGATCCATCCCTTCGGGGACTCACTGGGTGCTCGGACGCCGGCCGAGCCGGCGGTGGGACTTATGGATCTCCGGAACTTTCATTGCTTCGCCGGTATTACCGGTCGATGGCCGGCACGCTACGAGCTGTGGCCGCAACGGTCAAGACCTCTGTCCTATTGCGAAAAGACCGGCTAGCGTAGGCAGGACTTCCAGTGATCCGGGACCGCAAGTTTCCGGAAGTTCCAGACAGTCGTCCAGAGGAGCCCTCGTGTCGACCGACATCGCTGACGTGGTGACCGCTGCCCGGTCGATCCGCAACCCCGTCCTCGCCGGATTCCATCCGGACCCGTCGATCCTGCGCGTCGACGATGACTACTACCTGGCCACCTCGACCTTCGAGTGGTATCCGGGCGTGCGTGTGCACCATTCGCGTGATCTCGTGAACTGGCGCACCCTGGGCGGGATCATCACCGACCGCCGCCTGCTCGACCTGCGCGGCTGCGGCGACTCCAACGGAGTGTGGGCGCCCGACCTGACGTACCACGACGGGCAGTTCCACCTCGTCTACAGCGACGTGGCCAGCTTCGCCAGCGGCTACTGGGATCCCCAGAATTTCCTGGTCACCGCCACGGACATCGCCGGACCCTGGTCCGATCCGGTGAAACTGCACGGGCGCGGCTTCGACGCCGCCCTGTTCCACGACGAGGACGGCACCAGCTGGCTGCTGAGCATGAGCGCCGACTGGCGACCCGGCCGCGACCGCTTCGGCGGCATCGAGATCCAGCAGTACGACAGGGCCGCGCGCCGGCTGGTCGGTCGGCCCCGCATCCTGTTCACCGGCACCCCGGTCGGGGTCACCGAGGGCCCGCACCTGTACCGCCACGACGGCTGGTACTGGCTGATCACCGCCGAGGGCGGCACCAGTTGGGAGCACCAGGTCACCGTGGCGCGGTCCCGGGAGTTGTTCGGGCCGTACGAGGTGGACCCGGACGGCCCGCTGCTCAGCTCGGTGGGCCGGCCCGACCTGCGGTTGCAGAAGGCCGGTCACGGCAGCCTGGTGCGCACCCAGGGCGGGGAGTGGTATCTGGCCCACCTGGTAGGTCGCCCCTACTCACCGCTCGGCAGTTGTGTGCTGGGCCGGGAGACCGCGATCCAGCGGGTCGAGTGGCCGGCGGATGGCTGGCCCCGGATCCCCGGCGGGGTGCCCGCGGACGAGGTGGTCGCACCGGATCTGCCCGCGCACCCGTGGCCGGCGGATCCCGACACCGACCACTTCGACGCCCCCGAGCTGGGTTTGTGCTGGTCGACGCTGCGCCGGCCGGCCACTGACGACTGGATCGACCTACGGTCCCGCCCGTCGTACCTGCGCGTGCACGGCGGGCAGTCACCTGTCGGCCGACAGGCCCCCAGCCTCGTCGCGCGACGGGTCGAAGCGACGCACTGCTCGCTGGAGACGGTGGTGGAGTTCGACCCGGTCGACCACCGCCAGCTGGCCGGGATAACCGCCTACTACAACACCCTCAACTGGCACCACCTCTACCTGACCCGCGCCGACGACGGACGGACGGTGCTGGAGCTGCTCAGCTCCGACAACGGGCGACGCACCCCGCATCCCGAGCTGACCGTCGACGCCAGCGGGGTCACCCGGGTCGGTCTGCGGGCGGTGTTCGAGGGGCCGGTGGTGCGCTTCGACTACGACCTCGGCGCCGGCTGGCAGCAACTGCCGGTCGAGCTGGACGCGACCATCCTGTCCGACGAGCACGCCGCACTGATCATCGACGGCGAGCCGGCCGCGTGGGGCTTCACCGGAGCCTTCGTCGGCCTGTGGGTGCAGGATCTGGGCGGCGACGGGGTGTACGCCGACTTCGACCTGGCCACCTATCGCGAGTAGTGAGCACGCGGACGGCACCCTGGTGGGTGCCGTCCGCGTTTCCGTCGCCCTACTTGACCTGGGCAGCGACGCTGCGGAGCTGGCCCAGCGTGGTGCGGAAACCGTGGCCGGACGCGGCCGGGTCCTCGGTGACCAAGCCGCTGACGGCCATGGCCTGCGAGCGGGACGCCACTACCGCGTCGTCGTCGGCTCCGGCCGCGTCGAACACCCCGAAGTCGCCGCTGAGCGTACGGAACGTCGGGGCCGCCGGGTCCTTGGCGAGGTAGAGCACGACGACCTGACCCGCCGTGAGCGCGGACATCTGCGCCATGTCCGCCACGCCGCGATCCAGGCTGGCGAGCGTGATCCGCGTCCCGGCCGCGACCGCCGATCCGTCCGCCGCGCGCAGCACCTCGTCCACCCGGAACCCGGTCGCCTCGACCTCACCCCGGACCACCAGGTCCGCGGCCTCGCTGAGCTGCCGCACCGTGCCGTACCCGCGCATCTTGCCCTGGGCCGGCGGGCCCGCGGGGGCGGCCGGCGTGGCAGTGGCCGACGCGGCGGCGGTGGGTGCGCCGACCGGGTCGGTGCCGTCGGCGCCGCCGCAGGCGGACATCGCCGCCACGGCGAGCACGGCGGCGGCTGTGGCCCCCAGAGACCGGGCACGGCGCAGGTGGACTGCCATGTATCGCTCCTCGCGTATCGCTGCCGTCCCGGTTCGTTCCGCCCGGGATGCGGCACTGCTCACGCCATCTAACTGGGCGGTCCGGCCAGCGAGCATCCCGGTAGCCGTCCACGCGTACAACGCCTGCCGACAACGAGATGAACAGGCGTCGTCACCGCCTGCGGTCGTCGATTGACGGCGGCCCGACGCACTGATATCTGTTAATACAGTTTCCAGATGCTCGCGGTGCCCGCCGGGGCCGATCGTCGCGCCGGGGCACCCACCGGCCGGCGGCACGCCGCCCCTTCCCCGAGGAACACCATGGTGCGCAAGAGAACAGCCGCCTACGTCGTTGGCACCCTGCTGACCGGCGTCGCGGCGGTCGGCTACGGCCTGCCGTCGGCCAGCGCCGCGACCGCCGGCCCGATCACCGGCCTCGGTGGCAAGTGCGTCGACGTCGCGGGCGCCAACCCGGCCAACGGCACGCCGGTGCAGCTCTACGACTGCAACGGCAGCGCGGCCCAGACGTGGACGGTCGGCAACAGCGACGCCTCGATCCGGGCGCTCGGCAAGTGCCTGGACGTCACCGCCGCGTCGACCGCAAACGGCGCCAAGATCCAGCTGTACGACTGCAACAACACCGGCGCCCAGAAGTGGACCGCCGCCAGCGGTGGTGCCCTGATCAACTCCGCCTCCGGCAAGTGCCTCGACGTGACCGACCGGAGCACCGCCAACGGCGCCCGACTGCAGATCTGGACCTGCGGTGGCACCACCAACCAGCAGTGGACCCTTCCCGGCGGCGGCACCCCCACTCCCACGCCGACCGCCACCGTCCCGGCCGGCACCAACCTGGACGACCCGGCGAAGAAGGACGTCGCCATGCAGCTCGTCTCGGCGGCGGAGAACTCCTCGCTCGACTGGCGTGCGCAGTTCTCCTACATCGAGGACATCGGCGACGGTCGGGGCTACACCGCGGGCATCATCGGCTTCTGCTCCGGCACCGGGGACATGCTCGAACTGGTCCAGGCGTACACCAACACCAAGCCGGGCAACGTGCTGGCCGGCTACCTCCCGGCGCTGCGTGCCGTCAACGGCACCTCCTCACACGCCGGCCTCGACCCCAACTTCCCCCGCGACTGGCGCACCGCCGCCAACGACTCGGTGTTCCGGGCCGCCCAGGAAGCCGAGCGGGACCGGGTCTACTTCAACCCGTCGGTCCGCGACGGCAAGAACGACGGGGTACGGGCACTCGGCCAGTTCGCCTACTACGACGCGGCGGTCATGCACGGGTACGAGGGGATGCGCCAGATCCGCAGCCGCGCCCTCGCCCGCGCGAAGCCCCCGGCCCAGGGTGGCGACGAGCGGACCTGGCTCAACGCGTTCCTCGACGAGCGGGTCATCGAGATGCGCAAGGAGGAGGCGCACTCGGACACCTCCCGCGTCGACACGGCCCAGCGGGTGTTCCTCAACAACGGCAACCTCAACCTGAACACGCCGCTGACGTTCGCCGTCTACGGCGAGCAGTTCCGCATCGGCTAGCACCCCCACCGGCACGCACCGACGCTCAGGGCGCCGCCTCGCGGCGCCCTGAGCCGTCCCCGGGCGCGACCTTGCCTTGACGCTGACGACAAGGTTTAGCCTGGTCGCGACGGGCTGGTCGAGGGGGTCGTGATGCTGATCGGTGAGCTGGCGGAACGCGCCGGGACGAGCACCCGGACGCTGCGCTACTACGAGGCCCACGGGTTGGTACGCCCGCAGCGCTCGGCCAACGGCTACCGCGTCTACGACGAGGCGGAGCTGCGGGTGGTCCGGGAGATCCGGGCGCTGCTCGACGTCGGCTTCGGCCTCGACGACGTCCGTCCGTTCGTCGCCTGCCTACGGGCGGGCAACGCCTCCGGCGACGTCTGCCCCGATTCCGTGCTGGTGCTGCGGCGCAAGCTCGCCGAGGTCGACGACTACCTCGACCGGCTCGCAGCGGTCCGTCAGCAGCTGCGCACCCAGCTCACCCACGCCATCGCACACCGGGAGACAACATGCCCCAGGAGACGACCGTCAGCACCCTGATCACCGTCACCGACCCCACGTTCGCCGAGTTGGTGCTGGCCAGCGACCGGCCCGTCGTCGTCGATTTCTGGGCCGAGTGGTGCCCGCCCTGCAAGATGATCGAGAAGAGCCTCGTCGAGCTGGCCGGGGAATTCGGCGACCGGATGGTCATCGCCAAGCTCAACTCCGACGAAAACCCGCAGGCCACCCGGCGCTACGGCGTCATGTCCCTGCCGACGCTGCTGGTGTTCCGTCGGGGTGAGGTCGTCGGCTCGATCGTCGGGTCCAGGCCGAAACTGCACCTGCGGCAGAGCCTCACCATGCACGCCGGGCTGTGACCGGCACGCCGGCTCAGCTCTCGACCCAACCGTGTGACCGGGCGTGCTCGACGAGCGACTGCCGGATCGCGGCGAGCTGGGCGGCGGTCAACGTCGGCACCCGCTCGATCAGCAACTCCGTCACCTCGTAGCTGAACTCGCGCGGCGACAGGACGTCGCACATGCCGTCGTCCTCACCGGTCTGCCCGGTCCGCGCCGGCGCGACGTCGGGCACCCGTTCCGGCCGGAACGCCGCGACCGGCTCGACGATCCGCAGGGACGCCACCTTCAGCCCCCGGTCACCGGCCTCCACCTGGTACTCCACCCGCATGCCGGGATGCACGAGATGCCGTTGCTCGCCGAAATCGTTGGCGTGGACGAAGATGTCCTCGCCGCCCTTCGACGGCGCGATGAAGCCGTAGCCACGCGCCTCGTCAAATCGGATGACCTTACCCGCCGCCCACACAGACACGACCCACTCCACCACTCAACCGAAGACCTCGACAGTGTTCACCCACGGTACCGGAACACCCACCGCGACCGGCAGCAACAGGTCACCGCAGCGGTGCCGGCGGTGTCGCGGGTCAACGCCGGCCGCAAGCTGCACCCACCGCCCAGCCAGGGTTGGGACCCACCCGTCCAGCCGGGCGCCCACACGGCGACGCCCCGACCGGGATGGTGAATCCGGTCGGGGCGCCGCCGGCTGGTGTCAGTCGTCGTCGGAGCTGTCGTCATCGTCGTCGGACCGGTCGTCCGCGTCGTCGTCGTCGTTGTCGTCGTCGTCGTCGTCGACCGGCTCCTGCTCGGCCTTGACCACCGAACCGTTGTCCCGGTCGACGTCCACCTCGTGCTCGGTGTCGCCAGCGACGATCTCGACGCTCCACACCGGTCGGCCGTTCTCCTGCTCGGCCTCGACCTCGACGATCTGGCCGCCGCCAGCCCTGGCGAGTGCGATCTCACCAGCGCGCTTCTCGTCGACCGCGCTGCCCGCCGGCGCGGTGCCGGTGGTCGGCGTACCGCTCGACGGCGTACCCGACGGGGTGCTGGTCGACGGCGTACCGCTGGTTCCCGGCGCGGCGGTGGTCGCGCCGCCCTCCGGCGCGTCAGTGGCAGTCGGGGCGACGGTGGCCGCCGCGAGTGCCGTGCCGACCGTCCGCCCGTCGTCCGCGGCGTTGACGCCCAGCGCCACCCCGGCCACCGCCAGCACCGCCGAACCGCCGACCGTCGCCAGAAGCAGATTGGTGCGCTTCATCGTGGTGTCCACCTTTCCTCGGTTGTCGCCTCTGAGGATCGGGTGAACCGGGATAGCACCGCGCTGTCCGAACGCTAAGGCCGGGTTAAGCCGTGCCGGCGTCGGTGGTGGGACCAGCTCAGAGCGCCATCCGCATGAAGACGTCGGCGCGGGCGTACGGCGGCAGTGGGATCTGGTCCGGACTGACGTGCTGGAAGCCGGCACTCTCGTAGAGATGCACGGCGTTCGCCAGTTTGGTGCTGCTGCCCAGGAACAGGGTCGTCGCGCCGAGCTGGCGGGCCCGCTCGATCGCCGCCGCGATGAGCTGACGGCCGAGGCCCTTGCCGCGCACCACCGGGGCGACAGTCATCTTCGACAGCTCGAAGACGTCGTCCGAGTAGCGGATCAGGGCGACACAGCCGACGATCTCCCCACCGTCGCGCACGATCAGCACGTCGCCACCCGGGTCGACGATGGCGGTGAACGGATCGTCGAGCGTCTTGCGGTCCGACTCCTCGACTGTGAAGTAGTGGGAGATCCATTCCAGGTTCAGCGTGCGGAAGGCCTCGGCCTCCGCGGCTGTCGTCATGGACGTGACGGTAAGCGTGCTCGGCTTCATGGTTCGATTCTCCGGCCGCCGCCATTCGAACGTCCAATATCTTGTTCGGGCTCATTCGTATCCTTGGAGTATGGATCCCGAGTTACGCCACCTGCGCTACTTCGTCGCCGTCGCCGAGGAGCTCCATTTCGGCCGGGCCGCGCTACGACTGCGGATGGCCCAGCCGCCGCTGTCGCAGCAGATCCGCCAACTCGAGGCGATGATCGGTACGCCGCTGTTCGTCCGTACCTCCCGGTCGGTGGCATTGACACCGGCCGGCGAGGCGTACCTGGATCGGTGCCGGCGGGTGCTGGCCGCCGTGGCCGACGACGTGGACGAGGCGGGCCGGATCGGGCGCGGGGAGCAGGGACGCTTCGACGTCGGGTTCGTCAGCTCGGCGATCCAGCTCGGGCTCGCCGGGCCGATCCGTCGGTTCCGCGAGCGCTACCCGGCCGTTCACCTACGCCTGCACGAGGCGTACACCGCGCACATCGTCGACCGGCTGTTGAACGCCGAGGTCGACCTCGGCGTGGTCCGGGACCCGGACGACCACGACGACCTGGTCGGCACCACGTTCGCCAGGGAAACCTTCGTCGCCGTCCTGCCGGGCGATCACCCGCAGGTGGGAGAGCCCGCGATCAACGCGGCGGTACTGCGCGACGACCCCTTCGTCTTCTTCCCACGGGTGGCCAGCGAGCGGGCCTACCAGCGCAATCTCCGGCCGTGCCTGGAAGCCGGGTACACCCCACGCATCGTCCAGGAGGCCAGCAGTTGGACGACAGTGGCGCACCTGGTCGCGGCCGGCCTCGGGGTGACGATCGCGCCCGCGAGCATCGCCGCCGTCGTGCCCGCATCGGTGGACGTGCTGCCGTTGACCGGCTCCGAGGCCACCACCGAGGTGCAGATCCTGCGCCGTCGCGACGACGACCGGATCACGTCGACGGGCTTCGGGACGCCGCCTGGCACTGCCTGACCCGGTCGGCTAACCGCGCCGATTGAGTTCCGCTTCGAGCCGCTGGACGAGCGTCTTGCGGTCCTTGCCGGCATGCTCGTTGCGCAACGCGGTCCTGAGCTGCCGCGTGTCCAGGCCACGCACGAGCTTGGTCGCCTCGGCGACCGACATCTCGGACATCCGGCCGGCCGTGGTGGCGTCCCGACGCGCCCGCTTCGCCGGCCCGGTGTTCGCGACGTACTGCTTGCCGGACCGCGATGCGGCCCGCTTCTTCGTGTCGGTCGCGCGCCGCTGGCTCTCCGACATCTCCTCCCAGGCCTTCTTGGGCAGGTAACGACTTGTCGTGCCGCCCTTGCGCGCCCGGGTGTCGCCCTCTTTCGTCTGCCACTTCTCGTTGCCCCAGCGCTGGAGCGACTTCTGCCGCTCGTCCTTTGCGCCAAGGAATCCCCCGCCGCGCTTCTTGTACTCCTGAGTGACAAGCTGCGACTTACGCGCCGACCACTGCCCCGTCCTGCCGCCCTTGTCGGAGGCCTTTACCTCTTCCTTGATCTGCTCTCTGAGCTCGGGTTTCGTATACCGTGCCATGGCTGGCAGCTACCCGGCACCGCCGCGCCTATGCCTCCCGCCGCGGCGTCGGTGGACGCAGCCGCAGCAGCACCTGCGCCCCGCCCGTCGGGCCGGCCCGCAACTCCAGGCGACCGCCGCCGGCCTGCGCGGCACGCCGGGCGATGTCCAGGCCGAGACCTGTCGACCCGGCCGCGCTGGCGCCCCGCCGAACCGCCCCGACCGGCAGGCCCGGGCCGGCGTCCGCCACGGTGAGGACCACCTCCCCCGCGTCGCGGCCGAGCTGGACGGCGAACGGCGTCCCGTCGGGGGTGTGCGCGAAGACGTTTCCGAGCAGGGCGTCCACTGCCGCCGCCAGGTCGTCGGCGGGCACCCCCACCGGCAGCGGGCCGGGCGCCAGGTCGAGGGTGACTGCCCGCCCGGTGTCCTCGGCCAGCACCGACCAGAACGCGACCCGGTCGGCGACGATCGCCGCCGCGTCCGAGGTGGCCGGCTGCGCCGTCGGCGAGTGCCGCCACCGGGCCTGCCGGATCAGCCCGCTGACCGCCCGTTCGAGGCCGTCGGCCGCGGTGGTGATCCGGGCGGCGTCGTCCGGGTCCCGCAACGACTCCGCCTCCAGCCGCAAGGCCGTCAGCGGGGTACGCAACCGGTGCGAGAGGTCGGCGACCTGTTCGCGTTCCTGCACCAGGAGCACCTGGATCCGGGTGGCGAGATGGTTGAGCGCACCGGCCACCTCGCGCAGCTCGGCCGGGCCGGCCGGAGTGACCCGGGCGTCCAGCTCGGCGTTGGCCAGCCGGTGCGACACCGCCGACAGGTCGCTGATCGGCCGGACCAGGTTACGGGCCAGCCGGTCGGCGACGAGCAGACCGATCAGCACCAGCAGCACCCCGAGCAGGGCCAGCACCAACCAGGCCCGGGTGACGCCGGCGGTCAGCTCGTGGCGCGGCACCACGATCCGGATCACCCCGGTGCCGTCCGCCCGCCCCTGCACGGCGATGACCACCTCCCGACCGGCGGCCGACTCCCCGGTGAGGCTCTGCCCGCGCGCGGCCAGCGCCACCGCCGGCGTGCGGGGGGTCTGCGCACCGAGCACCGACCCGTCCGGCAGGAAGACACTCACCGCTCGCCCGGATTCCGCGGCGAGTTGCTCGACGGTGAGTCGGATCGTCGTCGCGTCGGCGGTGCCGACCACCGGCACCAGGCTCTGCGCGTCGGCGGTGGCCGCAACTGTGGCCCGGTCCTCCGCGACGGTGCGGACCAGCAGGGCCAGCGGCACCAGGAACGCGATGAGGGTGAGCACGCTGACGGCGGCGACGAGCAGTGCCAGCCGGGCCCTCACGGCCGCGCCGCCGGTGCCTCGAGACGCACTCCGACGCCGCGCACTGTGTGCAGGTAGCGCGGTTGCTGGGCGTTCTCCCCCAGCTTGCGGCGCAGCCAGGACAGGTGCACGTCGACGGTCTTGTCCGCGCCGCCGTACGGGATCTGCCAGACCTCGGTGAGCAGCTCACGTTTGGTCACCACCTGGCCGGGGCGGCCGGCCAGGTGGTGCAACAGGTCGAACTCGCGCGGCGTCAGCTCCACAGCAGTCCCGTCCAGGGTGACCTGTCGGGACCGGGGGTCGACGCGCAGCCCGCCGACGACGAGCGACGGGTCCGACCCGTCCGCGCCGGCGGGACCCCGCCGCAGCACCGCCCGGACGCGGGCGTCGAGCTGCGCGGCGGTGAACGGCTTCACCACGTAGTCGTCGGCCCCCGCGTCGAGCACCCGGACGATCTCCGCCTCGTCGTCGCGGGCGGTGGCCACGATGACCGGCACGGAACTGACCGCGCGCAGCATCCGCAACAACTCGCGGCCGTCCAGGTCGGGCAGACCCAGGTCGAGCACGACAAGATCGGGCCGGTCCTCCAGGGCGTCGCGGAGCCCGGCCATCGCTGTCGAGGCGGCGGCCACCGCGTGCCCACGCTCCCGCAACGCCCGGATCAGCGGGGTGCGGATCGTCAGGTCGTCCTCGATGAGCAGCAGGCGGGCCACAGCTGGCAGGCTAACCGCTACCGGCGACTGCGCGGCGCACGTTAACCCTGCCTTAGCGTCCGGATGTGCCAACGACAAGGACGGATCGGGGATAGTCAGCGGATGAGCCGTCGTTCGATTCTCGTCGCCGCCGGGTGGGTCGCCACTGTCGCCGTGGCCACCCTGATCGGGTTGGGCGCGATCCGGCTGGTCGGCGAGAGCATCACCGGCACCCCGGGCGGGGTGCGCAGCGCGACGGAGATCGAACGGGCGCTCGCCTCGCCGGAGCCGGTGCCCACCGGCACCACGGGCACCGGTACGGCCACCGCAGGCCCGCCGGGCACCGCGGCGAGCGCCAGCCCCGGGGTCCGTCGAGGGTTCGCCACCAACGGCGGCACGGCAGTGGCCGAGTGCGCCGCCGACGGCGTACGCCTCGTCTCCTGGGCGCCCGCCCAGGGCTACCGGGTTCGCGACGTGGACCGGGGACCGGACGACGACGTCGAGGTCACGTTCGCGGGGTCGACAGGCGAGTACGAGTTGAAGGTGCGCTGCATCGGCTCGGAGCCGGTGGCCGTCGCCGACGACTGACGTGACCACCGGCCCGAGCGTCGCGTTACAGGTCCACCGGCTGCTCGCGGTCCGCGTCCCGGCCGAGGGCGACCATCCGCAGGGTCTCCTCTCGGCGTTGGACGAGCAGTGCGCCGGCCAGGAAGGTCACCGGTGGGGCGAGCAGCAGCATCGCCCACTGCACCGGCACCAGCGGGATGACGTGCCCCATGTTCATTGTCGAGGTGGCCCACCCGGCGAGTGCGCTGTCGATCACCAGGGTGAGGGTCGCCACGGGCAGGAGCAGGACGACGATCCGCCGGCGCACCCCGGGGTGGAGCCTGGCGAGCGCGACCAGCATGGCCAGTGCGGCCGCCGCCAGGCCGGCGACGAAGAGCCACACGGCCAGCTCGCTGCTCGCCTCGAGGCCGTAGAAGACGTGGTAGGACACGCCCTCGTCACCGACGAAGTCGAACGCGGGACTGGTCACCCGGTTGAGCACCAGCAGCGCCACCATCGCGGCCGGCGCGAGCAGCAGCGCCACCAGCCGGCGTACGCCCAGCAGCGCGACCGCCCGGCGGCGCGGCGCCGGCACGGTGAGCGCGCCGGCCGCCACCACGGCGAGGAGGAACTGGGGCAGGGTGTCCACCACGTACGTCGGGTTGGCACCGGCCTCGGGTGCGACGAACACGCCCCAACCGAGCACCCCGGCCCAGGCCAGGCCGGCGGCCAGCCAACGCCACCCGAGCAGCGCCGCGGCGCAGACGCCCGCCCAACCGGCGACGCGCAGCCAGTCGACGAGGTCCGGGCCGCCCGGCTGGTACTCGGGCGGCAGATTCGGGGGGTGGATGAGCTGGTCGAGTGTTGCCGTGCCGGCCAGGGCGAGCAGCACGAGCCCGACCAGCAGGCCCGTCACCGCCGAAGCGTCCGACCAGGTCGACGTGGTGAGCCCCCGTGCGCCCACCCGCAGCCGAGCCCGCAGGCCTGCGCCGAGGAGATTCCGCACGTCGGCGGCGGCCGGTCGCCGCTGCCCCGGCCGCGCCTCGGCGAGCAGCACGGCCATCATCTCGTCCTCGTACACCCGGCGGTGCTCCCACGGATACACCGCCAGCAGCCGCCGGTAGCGGCGTTCCAGGTCGTCGGCGCTCACGCCGCACCCCCGTCGGCAAGCAGGCCGCCGCGGCGCAGCCGGGTGCGCGCGGCTTCGGCGTGGTGTCGCAGGCGGGACGCCTCGTCGGCGAGCCGGCGCGCGCCCACGGCGGTGAGCCGGTAGTAGCGGCGGAGTCGCGACTGGACGATCTCCTCCCGCTCGACCTCGATGAGGCCGTCGGCGCGGAGCCGGTCGAGGACCGCGTAGAGGGTGCCGGCGCGCAGCCGCACCCGGCCGTCGGAGATACGCAGCACGTCCTCGATGACCGCGTATCCGTGTTTGGGCGCCTCGGCGAGCGCGGTGAGCACCAGGAACGTCGGTTCCCGGAGCGGACTGTCAGTCATGCGAATGAGAATATACCGATGAACGGTATATGCAATGAGGTCAGGCCAGCGAGGTTCCCGACCCGGTGACGGTTAGTCTCCTTGCCGTGATCCGCACCCTCCTTGTCGCTTCCCTGCTGTTGGCCGGCTGCTCGCCCGCCGAGTCGCCCTCCCCCACGCCCAGCTCCACCACGCCCGCGGACAAGGCCGCCGCCAACGCGTGCACCCGGGTGGTCTACTCCATCGAGAAGAACAACCCGCCCATGGAGGACGTTGGCACTGCGACGCGCGCCATCGAGTCGACCGACAGCGGCATCCAGGAGGCTGGCAAGCGGCTGGGGTCGGCCGCCCAGGAAGCTGGCGACCTCTGGGTGCTGAACGACCCCACAGTCGACACGGGCCCCGCCACCGAACGGGTGGCCACCGCGCGGAAACAGCTGCTGTCGGCGTGCACCAACCTGTTCGGGGAGTACCCCTGGCCGTTCACCCGGACGCCCGCGCCGACGCCCAGCACGTGAGCGCCGGGCGTGGCCGACCCGGGGTGCCCGTGCCGGCCACGTCAGCGGCGCTGGTTCAGCTCTGGTACGCCTGCACCTCCCAGAGCGAATGGCCGTACCCGGTGCCCCGGGCGGTGCCGTAGATCCGCAGGTAACGGCCGTTGGCCCCGAGCCCGGTGTGCTCGTCCACACCACCGTCGGCGCCGGTCACCGTCTTCACTGTGGTCCAGGTGGTGCCGTCGTTCGAGGTCTGGATCTGGTACGCGCTGCTGTACGCCGCCTCCCAGTTCAGCGTGACCCGGCCGATCGCGGTGGGGCTGCCGAGGTCGACCCGGATCCACTGCGGATCGGAGAAGGTGCTCGACCAGCGGGTGGTGAGGCTGCCGTCGACCGCCTGGGCGCCGGAGACGTCGGCTCCCTCGTTGCTCGATGTCGTCGTCGGCTTGTTGAGCAGCAGGTTGCCGCCGGTCGAGCCGCCGGCGCTCCCGTACACCTCGAATTCATAGAGCGAGTAGCCCCACGCAGTGCCGCGGGCGGTGCCGAGGAGCCGGACGTACCGGCCGGAGCCGGTGAGGCCGGTCAGGTCGTCCACCCCGCCGTCGCCGCCGGTCACCGTGCGGACAGTGGTGAAGGTGACCCCGTCCGTCGAGGTCTGGATCTGGTACCCGCTGCCGTACGCCGCCTCCCAGGTCAGCTTGACCCGGCTGAGCGAGTGCGTGCCACCGAGGTCCACGTCGATCCACTGCGGGTCGCTGAAGGCGCTGCCCCATCGGGTGTCGGCCACCCCGTCGAACGCGTTCGCCGCGCCGTACGCACCTTCGAAGCTGGACGCCCGTGCCGGTTTGCCCCGGGCCAGGTTGGTCCCCGGCTCGGGGTCCGGGTCCGGTCCGGGGCCACCCGGGCTGGTGGAGAGGGTGAACTCGTCGATGTCGAACCACGGGCCGGTGCCCTTGAAGACCAGGAACAGGGTCCGGGTGCCGGTCGGGGCGGTGACCCCGCCGGTGACGGTGGCGAAATTGGCGTACCCACCGGTGGGCACCACGGTGGCCGAGCCGACCAGCGGCCCGGTCGGCGAGTCGACCCGCAACTCCAGCGTGCCGCCCCCGCCGGCCGGGGCGCCGACCCGGGCGCTGAACGACTGGACGCCGGTCAGGTGGTACGGGCGGAACGAGATCCAGTCGTTGTTGTCGATGTAACCGACCGCCGCGCCGCCGTGCCCGGCCGCCCCGGAGACGATCTGCACGCCGGACGAGTCACCGAAGTGCTCGGCCTGCCGGACCCGGGGTTGCAGCACCGCCTGGGTGTGCGTGGTCAGCGCCGGTTGGCCGCCCCCGCCCAGGTCGGTGTACTCGGCGTCGATGACGCCGAAGATGTTCGCCGCCGTGTCGTGCTCACCGTCGGCGGTGGTCTGGATGACCCCGGTGCAGCCCTGCGCGCTGCCGAGCTGGTGGCCGTGCGAGTCGTGGCCGAGGACGTAGTTCACCTTCACGCGGGCACAGTTGACAGTACCGTCCTGGGCGTCGGTGACAGTGACGCTGAACGGCACCGCGTCCCCGAAGGAGAACGTCTGCCCGTTCAACGGGGTGTTCACGGTGACCACCGGGGCGCTGTTGCCGACCGTGACGACCACGCTCGCGGTGGCCGTCTTGCCGGTGGTGTCGCGGACCGTCAGCGTCGGGCTGCGGGTCCCGTTCGTGGTGTAGGTGAAGCTCGGGTTCGCCGCCGTCGAGTCGGTGCTGCCGTTGTTGTCGAAGTCCCAGGCGTAGCTGAACGGGTCACCGTCCGGGTCGAGCGTGCCGGCCGAGGAGAAGGCGACAGTCAGCGGCGCGGTGCCGCTGGTCGGGGTGGCCGACACCTTCGCGATCGGCGCTCTGCCCCCGCGGGCGTACTCGATGCGGTAGAGCGCCGAGTTGGCGTCGCCGTTGAACCAGCCGGTGCCGTAGTCGAGCACGTAGAGCGCGCCGTCCGGCCCGAACTCCATGTCCATGACCTGGGTGCCGGTCCACGGGAACGGGTTGATCTTCAGCGGTTGGCCGGACGCGTCGAGCTTGATGTTCTTGATCCAGCGACGGCCGAACTCACCGGCGAAGTAGGTCCCGTCGTAGTACTCGGGGAACGCCACAGGCGAGGTGTTGTTCGGGTCGTACCGGTAGACCGGGCCGCCCATCGGCGACAGGCCGCCGCCGGTGAACTCCGGCGGCGAGCCGGAACCGCCGTACGGCAGCCACGCCGGGATGGCCGGCGGTAGCTGGGTGATGCCCGTGTTGTTCGGCGAGTTGTTCACCGGCCCGCCCGCGCAGTCGAACTTCGGCCCGGACGGCCCGGACGGGAAGGTGTAGTCGTTGTAGGCGTCGTTGCGGGCGGTGCAGTACGGCCAGCCGTAGAAACCGGGCCGGTCGATCCGGGCGAACTCCACGTTGCCCGCCGGTCCCCGATTCGGGTCGGCGGTGCCCGCGTCCGGGCCGTAGTCGCCCAGGTAGACGATGCCGGTGGCCTTGTCCACGCTCATTCGGAACGGGTTGCGAAAGCCCATCGCGTAGACCTCCGGGCGGGTCCGCGCGGTGCCCGGGGCGAACATGTTGCCGGCCGGGATGGTGTAGCCACCGGCCGCGCTCGGCTTGATCCGGAGCACCTTTCCCCGCAGGTCGTTGCTGTTCGCCGAGGTGCGCTGGGCGTCGGAGGCCGGGTTGCGGCCGGCCCGCTCGTCGATCGGGGTGAAGCCGGCCGAGTCGAACGGGTTGGTGTCGTCCCCTGTGGACAGGTAGAGGTTGCCGGCGGCGTCGAAGTCCATGTCGCCACCGACGTGGCAGCACATACCCCGACTTGTCGGCACGGTGAGGATCAGCGTCTCGCTGGCCAGGTTGATGGTGTTGTCCGCGTTCACTGTGAACCGGGCCAGCCGGTTGACGCCGTCCCAGACGGCGAAGTCGGCAGGGGTGCCGGTGGCCGGTGCACCGCCACCGGGGGTGTTGAGGGGTGGGGCGTAGTAGGCGTACACCCAGCGGTTGGTGGCGAAGTTCGGGTCGGCCTTGATGCCCTGCAGGCCCTCCTCGTCGCCTGTGTAGACCGGCAGGGTGGCGGCGACCTTGGTGTTGCCGGCGGCGTCGGTGTGCCGGATCACGCCGTTGCGCGAGGTGTGCAGCACGCCCCGGTCGGGCAGGACGGTGAGGCTCATCGGTTCGCCGGTCTCGGCCGCACCCCTGGCCAGCTCGACCTGTTGGAAGTTGCTGCTGACGGTGGGGCCGCAGTCGGCGTCGACCGCCCCGGCGGCGGTCCGGATGCCGCCGAGCAGGTGCTGGCGGAAGTTCGCTTCGGTGTACGAGGCGTCGGTGTGGCCCAGCCCGGTGTACCAGGCGCGACCGCCGGAGTAGTTCTGGCACCAGGAGATCGGGTGGTCGGCGCCCATGCTGCCGCCGGTGTAGGTGCTCTCGTCCAGGGTGGCCAGCACGTGCGCGCTGCCCCGCGGGTTGGTGCGGTAGTTGTACAGCTCGTCGAACCGACTCCACCGCTGCGGCAACGTCGCGGTGGACGGGTGCACCTGGTCGGCGACCTTGACGGTGACGGTCTGCTCGGCCGGGTGCGAGGCGAAGTACGCCCCGACCAACCCGCCGTACCACTGCCAGTCGTACTCGGTGTCCGAGGCGGCGTGCACCCCCACGTAGCCGCCGCCGCCGGTGATGTAGCGCTCGAACGCGGCCTGCTGCGCGGTGTTGAGCACGTCGCCGGTGGTGGACAGCCAGATCACCGCGGCGAACCGGTCGAGGTTGGCGTCGCTGAACTGGGCCGCGTCCTCGGTCGCCTCGACGGTGAAACCGTTGGCGGCACCGAGCTGCTGGATGGCGGTGATGCCCGCGGCGATGGATCCGTGCCGGAATCCGGCGGTCTTGCTGAAGACCAGCACGGTGAAGGGTGCGGCGCTGGCGGTGGGTGCGGCGGCGACGATGCCGCCCGCCACCAGAAGCGCGCTCAGCGCGCCGCCGAGCCACGCTCTCAGGGATCTGCGCACGGTTGTCCTTTCGTGGTGCGAGGACGGCGTGCGCCGATCACGCCTGGCGAGGGAGCGATGTGTGTGGATGCATCGTGGCGTCCGGACCACCGGCGCGTCAAGCCTCTTCCGCGATCCGTGAGAGCGTTATCTCCGCAGGTCAGGGACAACCGTGTCGAGCATGATCGAATAACGGTTCTCGGGCTGCGGTAGCGACCGGCGAGCCTGCTGCGCCGGACCGCCGTCAGCTCAGCGGCCGCCCGCCACCAGCTCGGCGATCATCCCCTCGCAGCTGCGGACGACCACCTGGGCCCCGCGCCGCTGCGCCAGCGGCAGCAACGGGTCCTCGGCCCGGTCCCGCCACCGCCACTGCGCGTCGGTGGCAACCTCCCAGAGCCGCTGCACCGTCGCCTCGTGCTCGACACCGAGCCGGGCCGCGAGGCCCACCCCGTCACCCCCGACGAGCCGCTGCGCCTCGGCGGCCAGCTCCGCGTCGAAGCCGAGCCGGGCGTTGCGCAGCGCGACAAGCAGGCGCAGCTCGCGGAACTCGTGCGCACCCGCGAGGATCCGTTCGAGTGCGCCGGTCAGCTCCGCGGCACCCGGGATGGGCTCGGTCCGCAGCAGCGTCTCGACCGCCGCCAGCGCGGACCGGGCCTTGAGGGCGTCACCGCGGTCGATGAAACAGCGGGTCACCGACTCCCGCAGCTCGGTCAGACCGCTGCGCCGAATGAGTTCCGCCGAGAGTTTCACCCGACTGTCGAAACCACTGCGCACCAGGGTGCTCGCCAGCCGGACGCCGAAGATCCCGAACCGATCCAGCAACGCGGCCCGTACCTCGGTCTCCAGCCGTACCGGCAGCTCACCATTGAGGAACCGGTCGGCGGAGATCAGGTGGGCGTCCAGCTCGGCCCGCGGCACCTGGGCGATGGTGGCAAGCGCGGCGAAATCCGACTCACCGAGCATCCGGCCCGCCAGGCCGAGCATCCCACTGCACGCCACCACGTTCACGCTCAGCGCGTTCACCCGCGGGTCGCGGTGGTGCCGCCGAGCGAGCTGCCGGGCGGTGAGCAGGCCGTCGATCCGGCCTCCGCCGATCTCGTCCGCCCGGGACAAGACCATGATCACATTGACCGGGGCGGCCTGCCCGACCACGCTGTCCCGGCCGGACTCCAGCACCCGCAGATCACTGTCGCGGGCGTCGCGGGTCAGGTACAACACCGCGTCCGAGTCCCGTAACACCCGCTCCAGCACCGGCCCCCGGTCCGGCTCGGCGGCGCCGGTGACCGCCGGGGTGTCGATGAGCGTGACCTGCCGCAGCGCCCGCGTCGGCCACCGCACCACGATGTCGCGCACGTCGCCCGCGCCCCAGCCGAGATCCACCCGCAGGCCGGTCGCCGACTTGACCACTGCCAACTCCTGCGGAGGCTGACCGGCCGGATAGGCGGTCGCGCTCGGCTCGGCGCCGTCCTCGTACCAGGTGAACGCCCCGTCCGCCCGCTCGACCGGCGCGACCTCCTCGCCCATCAGGGCGTTGAGCACCGTCGACTTGCCGGAACGCCAGGGCCCGACGATCGCGATCCGCAGCGGTTGTTCCAGTCGGGCGACCTGGTGCCGCAACTGCCCCACGGCCCGTGGATGGCCCTGGTAGAGGTCGATGGCCTGGTGCAACAACCCCCAGGCCGCCTCGTCCAGGCGCAGACCCACGGTCATGCCTGCGGCTCCAACCGCAGCGGGGCGGACTGGGCGCCGGTCAACTGCTGCGCCTGCTCGTAGAGCGCCGCCAACCGGGTCATCTTCAGCCGGATCTCGCGGTGCCGCTGCTCGCGCAGCGACGCATCCGTCTCGGCCTCCTGCTTGGCGCTTCGGAACGACTGGACGATCGCCTCCTGAAGCTCCTCGGTCAGCCCCGTGAAGTGGTCCCGCAGCATCCGCTGCACCTGCCGGGTGGTGTCCCGACAGTCGCGGATCATCCGGACGAAGAAGTCGTCGACATGCCGCTGGATGGCCGTCTTGACTGTCGCCTGCCGGCGACGGAGCAACTGCTTGCTCTCGTCGCGGATGCTCTTGCCGCCGAACAGGGCCCCGATGCCGACCGAGACCGGGTTGATCATCGGCATGCCGGCCAGGGTGGTCGCCAGACCAAACATCAGCATCCCGCCGTACGAGCCCTTCATGCCGGTGAACAGCTTCTGGCCCGGGGTGAACCTGTCGATCGTCGGCATCTGCAACTCCGGCAGCCGCTGCCCGATGTCCTCCGGCATCGTCATCGACCAGGGCGGCAGCACGTCGTAGCCGTACCTGTTGAAGTTGGCGGCCACCCGGCGGGCGATCCAGTCGCAGCGCTGGATCAGCCACTCGTGGTTGGCCTCCGCCGCCTCCACCAGGCTCCGCTCCAGCCAGTCCTGGAAGGTGTCCCAGGCGACCAACGGGTCGGCAGTGTCGAACGCCTCGTCGACAGTGCGCAGGATCTCCCGGGTCCGGTCACGCAGGTCGTACTCGATGTCGGAGAGCAGATCGCCGATCTCGTCGCTGAGGGTGTTCTGCCAGCGGGTGGAGCACCGGCGTAGCTCGTCGACCTCCCGCTGCGCCGCGTGCAACCGGGAGATCGGCCCGGACTGCTCCTCGGCCTCCCGGGTCGCCAACTCGGCGCGCAGCGGGGCGGCCAACTGCTCCACCACCGTCCGGGCCACCGTCTGCACCGAGGCCCGGGCCAGTCGGTCGGCCTTGCCGGCCAGGTCCCGCTGAAGTCGGGCGATCAGCTCGGGAAAGCCGGACTCGGTGTTGAGCCCCCGGTCGTCGGCGCCTGCGGCGCGCAGTCGCAACGCCGCCGAGACCGGGATCAGCGTCGCCGCGATGCCTGCCTCGGCCAGGTGCTGCCGGTTGCGGTCGGCCACCGCGCGCCAATCCGCCACCAGGTCGGTCTTGCTCTGCACCACCACCACGTTGGGATGTGCCCGCATGACGTGCAGCAGCATGTTCAGCTCGGCGACCGACAGGTCCCGGGTGGAGTCGGAGACCAGCAGCACGGTGTCCGCACGGGCGGGCGCGGCGACCGAGGCGGCACCGCCGATGTCGCCGACCTCGTCGGCACCGGGAGTGTCCACAAGCACCAGTCCGGCGCCGAGCAGTGCGCGGGGCACACCGATCTCGACGTACGCCGGGCCGCCACCCGGTCGGCGTCCGACCAGGCCGGCCACGCTCTCCCCGACCTGGTTCAGCGCCACCGGGGTTCGCTCGACCGCCACCGTTACGGCGGCGCCGCCCCGGGCGGACGGCGGAGCCTGGGCGACCGCGACGCTCGGGGCCTCGGCGTGCTGCACCACTGTCGGTAGGACAGTCGTACGGCCGTCACCCACCGGACAGGCCGGCGCGTTGATGATCGCGTTGATCAGCTGACTCTTGCCCTGGTTCGGCTCACCGATGACCAGGACGCGCAGCGTCGGATCCAGCAGTTGGGCACGCTTCTGCCGGACCGTCTGAAGCAGGTCACCACGACCGTGTGCACTGCACGTGCGGGCGATGTCGTCCAGCACGTCCAACCAGATCCCGGCCATCACCGCACCAAGTGTGCTGATTTCGGCTCAATTATCAAGAGGCAGCGGAGAGGGCCGGATCGCCCGAGGCGATCCGGCCCTCCGCTCCGCCCGGAGATCCGGGTCAGAGCAGGCCGCCGGTGATACCCAGCAGCCCGTGATCGGACGAGGCGTGCGAGTCGCCGCCGAGCACACCATCGGTGACCCCGCCGGTCACGTCACCGACAGTGCCGGTGACACCGGGGAGGAGGCTGTCCACCTGGTGCGTCACGCCGTCCACCGTCGACGGCACGTCGAGCGGTGGGACCACACCGCCGACGACACCGCCGCCGTGCCCGAGGCCCAGCCCGCCGAGGGTGTCGTCGACACCCAGGGAGCTGACGACCCCGCCGAGCTGACCGTGGGCGCCGGAGAGGACACCATCGGTCAGGTCGCCGCCGATCAGATTCGGGTCGGTGCCACCGAGGTCACCGACGGTGCCGGTGACCTCACCGAGCACCGGGTCGGCGACCGCGTCCACCGGCTGCACCACGTCCGCGTCGAGGGTGTAGGCCACGTCGGAGACGCCGGCGAAGTCGGCGTCCAGGCCGGACGGACCGACGCCCAGGCCGATGCCGGGCAGCACCGTCACCCCGGCACCGGCCGTCGACGGGGCGACCGCGATGGCACCGAGCACGCCGGCCTTGACGTCCACGCCGGTCGGCGAACTCGTGACGCTGATCTGCTGCGCCACGCTCTGCAACTGACCCACCACATCGGTGCTGTCGGTGAGCAGCGGCTCCAGGTCGAGCTGCCCGACCGGTGCGGCCAACGGCGCCAGACCCGCCCCCGGCGCGTAGTCGACGACAAGCGGCACGACGTCCTGCACGTCCGCCGCGGTGATGTCGGTGAGCCCCGCCCCCCGCAGCGCACCCTCGGGGTCGAGGTCGAATGCCGACCGCGCGTCGGGGTTCGTCAGCAGGTCGAGCACGAAGTCGTGGAGGGTCTGGTGCGAGTCCATGTGCCGGTTCTCCTCGGAAGTGGCGGCGCCGGGTGTCATACGTCGACAGTGACGCTATTGCCCGGGCCCGACCCGGGCATCGGGGCTCAGCCCGCAACCAGCCCGGTTGAACCGGGGGCACCACGACCTCGTACGTTAGGGGGACAGGGGGAAACCGTCCCGGCGAGATTAGGGTCCCGACCAGGGGCTGATCTCTGGTACGAACGTAGGAGCCCGCGGGGTTCGCCCGGGGTGGGTCGTCGGCAGCACCGACACCATCGCCACCGGCCGGCCAACTCACGGGGGGAGAAGAGACGATGCCGTACGTCCTCGGGATAGACATCGGAAGCACCAAGACGGCCGCCGCGGTCACCCGGCGCACCGGCACGACGTGGACGCGTCCCGAGCCCGTCCCGCTGCACGTCGGCTCCCCTGTCGTACCGTCGGTGCTGTGCCTGGCGGAGGACGGCTCGCTGCACGTCGGCGAGCCGCCCACCGACGACGGCAGCCGCACCACCCGGGACTTCGTCCACCGGATCGGCGACGACGTGCCCCTGCTGCTCGGCGGCGAGGCCTGCACCCCGCAGACACTGACCGCGGAACTCGCGGCGTGGGTGGTCGAGCGGGTGCACGCCCTGGAGGGCGGCCCGGCCGAGGCGGTCGTGCTCAGCCATCCGGCGGGGTGGCGTCCGTACCGGCGGGAGGTGCTGCACCGGGCACTGTCGCACTTCGGCCTGCGGCACGTGACGCTGCTCCCGCGCACTGTCACGGTGGCCGAGAGCCACGCGGCCCGTGGCTTCCCGGGCACCACCGCCGCCGTCTACGCCCTGGGGGGCAACAGCTTCGAGGCCGCGCTGGTGCGTCGCACGCCGCGCGGCACCTACGAGACGTTCGGCACGCCCCAGGGTCTGGACTCGGTGGGCGGGGTCGACTTCGACGAGGCGCTGGCCGGGCACACCCGGACGGTGCTGGCCCGGGAGCTGGCCAGCACCGCACGCCGCGGCACCCAGGCCGCGCTGCGCGGGCTGCGCGGGGAGTGTGACAGGGCCAAGCGGGCGCTGACCGTCGACCTGACGGCCGACGTGGTGCTGACCCTGCCGAGCGGCCCAGCCCGGATACCGGTGACCCGGGCGCAGTTCGAACACATGATCCGCCCGATCGTGCAGACCACAGTCGAGCTTCTGCTGCGGGTGGTACGAAGCGCCGACCTGACGTCGACGCAGCTCGACGGGGTCCTGCTGGCGGGCGGCTCGGCCCGCGTACCGCTCGTCATCGAGCTGATCAGCGCGGCCCTCCCGGTGCCCGTCGAGGTCGAACCGGACTCGCAGCTGACCGCCGCCACCGGAGCGGCGCTGGCCGCCGCCCAGGTGGTGTCGCCCCGCCCTCGCCCGCCGGCACCGGCACGCGACCCGGTGCGCAGCGCCGGGCGGGCCACCATCCCGGCACCGCACCACCCCCACCACGACACCGTTCCGGGCGATCCGCCACCGCGGCCGCCGGTCCGGGTCCTCCCACTTGACCTGCCGAAGCCGTCCCGCCTGGCGCTGGCCCGCAGCCGGGGACGCGAAGGATGACCCCAATGATCATGAATGACCTCGCCGCACCGGGGCTGACCCTGGACCGGGGGCCACAGACCCTGCTGGACACCGTCGCCCAGGACCCGACCGGCCCCCTTGCCGTCGGCATCGCCGGCCCCGGCGGCCACGGCAAGACCGCCCTCCTCGCCGAGCTGGCGCGGGCCCACCAGCGGGCCGGGATCACCGTCCGCACGACCACCCCGGAGCCCGACGACCCGGTCGGCCCCGACACGCTCGTGCTTGTCGACGACGCGCACCTGCTCGACGACGCACGGATCGAGGTGCTGCTGCGTCTGCACGGCACCCGCCGGCACCGCCTGGTGGTCGCCCACCGCCCGTGGCCCCGGTCGGCGGCGCTCAGCGAGCTTGTCGACTCCCTCCGGCGCGACGGGCAGGCGGTGCTGCTCACCCCGTTCACCAGGGAACAGACCGCCAGCTACCTCGCCGCCACTCCGGAGCTGGGCCGCCGCGACGACCTTGTGGACTTCGTCCACACGCAGACCTCGGGCGTACCCCGGGATGTCGAACGGCTGGCCCGCGGCCTGGCCGGCGCGGAGACCCCGACCGGCCCGGTGGCCAGCCCGCCCCGGTCCGCCGTCGCGGAGTTCGGGCCCGACCTGGACGTGCAGCCCGCCGCCGTACGCCGGCTGCTGCTCGCGGTCGCGGCCGGTGGCCCGCTGCCGGCGAACATGCTCGCCGCGTTGCTGGGCGTGGACCCGTCGGCAGTCGACGAACTGATCGCCACGACGCGGGCGGCCGGGCTGCTCGGCGCCGACGGCCGGCTCGCGCCGATCGTCCGGCAGGCGGTCACGACGCTCAGCCCCACCACCGACCGGACCGCGGTGTGGCGCCGGCTCACCGAGTTGCAGCTCGCTCGCGGTGCCGCGGTGCTGCCGCTGGTCCGTTCGCTGCTCGCGGCCGGCGCGCTCGGCGACTGCCCGGCCTCGACGCTGGCCGCAGCGGCCGGCGAGGCCCTGACCGACGAGCCGGCGTTCGCCGCCGAGTTGTTCGCCGCCGCCACCGCGGCCGGGCAGCCGGCCAGCGCGCAGCAGGCACTCGCCGCCGCGCTCGCCGGCAACCTCGACGACGCCCTGCGACTGGCCGATCGGCTGCTGGCCACCGCCGCCCCGCCCGAGCGTTCCGAGGCGGCAGTCGTGGCGGCGACAGCCCTGGCGCACCGTGGCCACGTCGGCCGCAGCGTGGAGCTGTACCGGTGGTCGGGCACCGCCTCGGCGCTCGCCTTCGCCACCGTCGGAGGGCTCGCCACCGGAGACCTGGCCGCCACCGCCGACCCACCGGCGGGTGACCCGCCCGGCGAACCGCCGACCCTGCACGCCAGCGCCGCCCGGCTGATGGCCACCGGGGTACGCGAGAGCGTCAGCGGCCCGCCGACCGCCGCACTCTCGGCGCTCGTACAGGCCGCCGCGCTGCTCGAACCGGACGGCCGGGCGGCCCTGCTCCCGGACAGCCCGGCGGCGCTCGCCGCGCTTACCGCCGTGCACTGTGGTGAGCTGGAGATCGCCGAGCAGGTGCTGCACCGTGCCCTGGACGCCGGTGTCGGTGGTCCGCTGATGGCCCGGCGCCACCGGCTGTTGCAGGCGTGGATCCTGATGGTCCGGGGTGAGACGCGCGCCGCCACCGAGCAGCTCGCCGCGGTGACGCTCGACGGGCGGCAGTTGGAGTCACGCGACCTGCTCTTCGCCGCCGCGATCCGGATGGGCATCGCCCGCCGCACGAGCGACCTTGCGGCACTCAAGCGCGGCTGGGGGCAGTCGCTGGAGGCGGTGGTCCGGCACCCCGTCGACCTGTTCACGCTCCTGCCGCTGGGTGAGCTGGCCATCGCGGGTGCGCGCCTCGGTGACCTGGCCCGACTCGAACCGTACCTGCGGGAGGCGCACGCGTTGCTCGGCCGGCTCGGCGACCCGCCACTGTGGAGCGTGCCGCTGCGCTGGAGTGGCCTGCACGCCGCGATCCTCACCGGGGCGCCGGCCGTCGCCGACGAACACGTCGCGGCCCTGCTGGCCGCGGCTGAGCACAGCCGGTACGCCGCGGTGATCGCCGCCGCCGCGGAGTGCTGGGTGGAGGTGCTCAGGGGTGTCGTCGACCCGGCCCGGGTGGAGGCTGCCGCCCGAGCGCTGCACGACACCGGACTGCGCTGGGACGGTGCCCGCCTGGCCGGTCAGGCCGCCATCCGCACCGCGGACCGGCGGGCGATGACCACCCTGCTTGAGTGCGCGCGGGCCCTCCAGGGGCGACCGCCCGGCGGCCACGGAGAGCCGGCGACGACGCGCACCACCGAGCGTGCCACCCGCGTCGCCGACCCCGCCCCGCAAGGGCTCAGCGACCGTGAGTACGAGGTTGCCGAGCTGGTGCTCGCCGGGTTGACCTACCGCGAGATCGGCGACCGGCTGTTCATCTCGGCGAAGACCGTGGAACACCACGTGGCGCGAATGCGCAACCGGCTGAACTGCGCCAACCGCACCGAGCTGCTGGCTCTGCTGCGCACCGTCGTCGCCGACCGGGCCAGCGACACGGCCGGGCAGCCGTGGCCGCAGCGGGCGACCCGGTGAGGGGTCCACGCCGGGTCCACCGCCGCGAGCGGGGCGACGCGTGACGCCCAGCGAGGTCCGGCTTCTCCGGACCAGGCTTGTCGTGCTGACCGTCGTCCTTGTCACGTTCTGGTCGTACGCGGCCTACCTGACCAGCCAGGACGCCCTCGACCTGCTGCGTGTGCGGGCCCTGGCGGACACCCTCGGCCAGCCCATCGACCGGCTGATCCTGAGCCTGCAGGCCGAGCGCCGGGCCAGCGCCGAGACGCTCGCCGGAGCCGGGCCGACGGCGACCGCGCTGGTCGGGCCGCGGGAGGTGACCGACCGGGCCGCCGGCGAGCTGCGCCGGTTCGCGGCGGGCCGCGACATCCGGTTGCTCACCGCCGGCGAGGTGCGCGACCGGGCCGACGAACTGATCCGCCGGCTCGACGGCCTGAGCACCATCCGGTCCCAGGTGGACGCCGGGCAACTCGACAGGGCCGCCGCGGCCGACAGGTACGACCAGGTCGTCGACGTCGCCTTCCGGGTGTACGGCCCGGAGTGGGGCGCGTACGAGAGCAGGTTGGCCGCCGACAGTCGGGCGGTGATCGCGCTGGCTGGTGCCCGGGAGCTGCTCGCCCGGGAGGACACCCTGGTCAGCGCGGCCCTGGCCGCCCAGCGACTCGACCCGGACGACCGACGCCGGCTTACCGAACTCGTCGACAACCAGCGGTTCGCCCGGACGGCGGCGGCGGCCGGGCTGCCCGCCGACGGGCCGGACGAGTACCAGCGGATCGCGAGCGGCCCGCAGTTCGCCGGGCTGATCGCCCTGGAGGACAGGCTGGTGCGGGCGGACACCGCCAACGCCCTGGCCGGGACCACCAGGGCCGGCTGGCGGGCCGCTGCGGACACCGCCCTCGGCGCGCTACAGACCCTGGTGACCAGCACCGCCCGCAGCAGCGTCGAACGGGCCACGCCGGGTGCCGCCGTGGTCGTCGCCCGCACCGGCGCCGTGGTGGGGCTGGGCCTCATCGTCGTGCTCGTGCTCCTGCTGAACTGGGCGAGCACCGTCCGACGGCTGACCGCCGAGCTGACCCGGCCGGTCGTCGACGCGCCGGTCCCGGCCCCGGACGCGGGGGCAGAGCCGGCCGGCCCCGACCGGGAGGTGGGGGCAGAGCCGGACCGCCCCGACCGGGAGCTGTTCCTGCGGGTCACGCGCCGCAACCAGAGACTGCTGCGCGATCAGCTCGATCTGCTGGACGGGATGCAGCGCCGGGAGCGGTCCGCCGAGGAGAGCAGCGAGCTGTTCCAGCTCGACCACCTGGCCACCCGGGTCCGGCGCAACGTGGAGAAGCTGATCGCCCTCGCCGGGGCCAGGCCGGCCCGCCGCTGGCGGCGCTCGGTGCCGCTGCTCGACGTCGCCCGCGGTGCCGTCGCCGAGGTGCCGGACTACCACCGGGTCCTGATCGCGCCGCACTGGCCGTGGTCGCTCGCCGGCCCGGCCGTCACCGACGTCGTCCACCTGCTGGCGGAGTTGATCGAGAACGCGCTCGCCTGCTCCCCGGCGGACACCACGGTCCGGGTCAGCGGCGAGCCCCGCGCGCAGGGGTGCGCCGTCCTGGTCGTCGACGACGGGCCCGGCCTGGACGCCGCCGCGCTTGCCGACGCGAACGACCTGCTCGCCAGACCGCCGGCGGCTGCACCCGATGGCCCCACCGGCCTGTACACAGTCGCCGTACTGGCCCACCGATGTGGCGCCCACGTCTCGCTGCGTCCGAGCCGGCGCGGTGGGACGGCGGCGGTAGTGCTGCTGCCGGCCCACCTGGTTCCGGTGCCCGACACCGACCGCCGGCCCTCCGCCGCGCCACCCACCCCGTACCCGCCGGCGCAGCAGAGCACCAACCGGCCCGCCCCGAGCGGCGACGGCGCGTTGCCGACGCGGGTCCGTCAGACCGGGCCAACCGGCCCCGAACCCGGCAGGACCGGACTCGACACTGTCGAGATACCGGTCGCCAGAGCAGCGAGGAGACACCCATGACCTCCGCAGTGGTCACCGACGACGGCCTGACCGGTGCCCTGGACCGCCTGGTCGACCGAGTGCACGGCGCGGAGTTCGCCGTCGTGCTCTCCCCGGACGGGTTGCCCATCGGCGGTTCCCGGCAGGTGGAGACGAAGCTCACCGAGCAGATCTCCGGCGTCGTCGCCGGCCTGATCGCGCTGGGCCTGGCGGCCACCCGGACCTGCGACGCGGGCGGTCTGCGACAGGTGGTGGTGCAGATGGCCCGGGCCTTCCTGTTCGTCGCCACCATCCCGAACGGGACCATCCTCACCGTGCGGATCGCCGGCGACGACGTCAAGGTGGGTGACATGGCGTACGAGGTGGCGCTCTTCGTGGGGCAGGCCGAACGGCACCTGCCGATCACGCTGGGGCCCGCCTCCGCCGCGACGATCGGGGACACCGGTGCACAGCAGCGGCACCGCTGACGAGGCGTGGTACGACGACGACGCGGGCCCGGTCGCCCGGCCGTACACGATGACCGGCGGGCGTACCACTCCCGCCCGAGGTCAGTTCGACCTGATCACCCTTGTCGTCGCCCGGCGGTCGGCCACGCCGCCCACCCCGCTCTTCCCCGAACAGGCGCGGATCGTCGAGCTGTGCCACCATCCAGTGTCGGTCGCCGAGGTCGGCGCCGAGCTGGACCTCCCGCTGGGGACCGTCCGGGTGCTGCTCGGTGACCTGCTCGCGACCGGACTGATCGAGACGCACGACCCACCGATGCTGTCGGATCTGCCGACCGAGGATCTGCTTGAGGCGATCCTCGTCGGGCTCCGCGCCCTGTGACCGGGCCGGGGTCAGCCGCGACCCGCACGCAGCGCGGGCGGGCATCCGGCGACGAACCGAAGGGGAGACAGGCAGTGCCGGCGACACCACCCCAGCCACGCCGTACCGTGGCGATCATCCTGCTGGACCGGATCGTGGCGCTCGCCACGGCTGCCCGCCGGGTGCTCAGCGGTCGGGCCGGCGTCTCGCGGCTCACCTGGGTGGCCGTTGTCGCGGTGCTCGGGGTGCTGGTAGCGACAGTTGTTCTCGTCGCCGGGGTGCTGCGTACGCCGGAGAAGCTGGCACCGGTGACGCTCGACCCGCCACTGTCGGTGGATCAGGTGGGCACACCACCGGCCGGCACTTCCCGGGCACAGGCACGACCGGCGGCCACCAACCCGCCGCCGGCCGCTCCCCCGCCAGCCGCCTCGGTCACCGCTGTCGCACCGACCGTCAGTGCCACGACCGGGCCCCCGGCGACGGGTTCGCCCGCCGTGGCCACACCGGCCGCCCTGCTCGCCGACTTCGCCATCGAGGACACCGCGCTGCTCAGTTACGACGCGGCCGTGACGATCACCAACCCGGGACAGCTGCCGTCACCACAGTGGACGTTGGTGCTCACATTCCCCCGGGAGACGCTGCGGGTAAGCGCGGTCGAGGGCGCGCGGGTCAGCCACGACGGCGCGGTGTGGACGTTCGTGCCGGACGGCAGCACCGGCCCGGTGCCCGGCAGCGCGTCGGTCCGGGTGACGTTCCGGGTCAACGGCGCACCCGCCGGCGCCGCCCCCGAGTCGTGCGTCATCGACGGCGCCGCCTGCACCGGCCTGCCGAACTGAGCTGATCCTCAGCGGACGGTGGTGACCGGCTCGGGCCGGTCTGCCTGCTGCCGCAGGGCCGGCAGCGCCGGTGCGAGGGCCACGAGCATGGCCAGGCCGGCGACGGGTAGCAGGTCGAGAGTGACGACCGGCAGGAGGATGCCGGCCAGCAGGAGCGGCGCGCTCCACCACGGCAGCCGCCGTTTCGCGGCGAGCATGCCGGCGAGGATGACCAGGCCGAGGAAGAAGAGCTGGGGTACGACGTCGTAGAAGGCCACCTCGACGCCGGGGATGTCCTTGAAGTCCGCGCCGAGCGCCGACATCTCCGCCCGGTCCGCGGCCAGGAGGCCCTCCACGATGTCCGCGCCGAACTGCACGACCGTCGCGGCGAGCCCCACCATCGTGAGGGTCACCACCCCGGTGCGCCACGGGCTGCGGGGCAGGAGACGGGACAGCGCCAGCACCCCCGGGACGAAGCACACCATGCCGGCCAGCGCGACCAGATGCGCCGCCTGCCAGTCGAACCCGGGGCCGTACAGACCGTCGGACCTACCCCACAGGCGGACCAGGCCGTAGGCGGCGATACCGACCGGTCCGGCGATCACGTAGAGCGCAGCACGTTTCATGCAGGTCATCATCTGGTCGTCGGCGCCCCGTCGACCTCCGGGAAGATCCCTCGACGAGCCCTGGGTTCCGGGTCAGGTTTTCCACCGAGCGGACCCTCGGTGCCGGCGCGCTGACCGGTCAGAGCGTCCCTCAGGCGGGCCAGATCGGTCGGGCGGCGGCGAGCGCGGCCTCCTGGTACGGCGTCCGTGGCGAGTCGGCGGCGGTGACCGCCACCGGCCACTTCTGGCGCAGCTCGACCCAGAGTGTCGACATCACGCCCGAGTGCACCGAGAGCTCATCCGCATCCTCGGCCACCAGTAGCACGTATGTCCAGGCCGCCGCGTCCGGTGCGCCGTCCAGTGGCGTCCGCCAGGCGCGGTGCAGGCTGCGGCCGTGGTGGCGGGGGGCCTGGACGGACAGGAGGGTGTCGGCCGGAACCGGGTCGGGCGCGTCAGTGGGGCCGTCGACGCTGAACCGGTACGGCAACGGCGGCACCTCCCCGATGGCCGGCACGTCGGCCAGGTCGGGCCCGTCGGGCTCGCCGATGAAGGTGCGCAGCAGTGCCCGTTCCTCGCTGGTGATCCCGACGCCGTAGTGCGCCAGGCCGAGCAGGAGGGTGGCGTCGGCCAGGTAGGACTCACCCGCGGCGTAGAAGTCCCCCACGGAGCCGAGGACATCGTCGGGGAGCCGACCCACGAGTCGCCGGCACACGTCGGCGGCCGTCGCGTACGTCTTCACATCCATTGTCTTCGCTTCTCCTTGTAGTTGCCGCCAGCCTCCGTCGCCGTCAGCCCGCCGCGCCACCGACCCATGATCATAATGACGGGGCCTGACAAGCGCTCACCTTCGCGGTGGCCCCACATCACCGCTCGCGCGACCGGGTGGCGGGCATCGCTCATGCTGGGGTGGTGATTCGATTCGTACTGAATGTGCTGTGGCTCATCTTCGGCGGTGGCATCGTGCTGGCGGTCGGGTACGGCGTGGCCGCGCTCGTCTGCTTCCTCCTGGTGGTCACCATCCCGTTCGGGGTGGCGTCGCTCCGCCTCGCCGTCTACTCGCTGTGGCCCTTCGGCCGCACCCTGGTGCCGAAGCCCGGCGCGGGCGTGGCATCCGGGTTGGCGAACATCCTCTGGGTGGTGCTGGCAGGCTGGTGGCTCGCGCTGTCCCACATCGTCGCGGGCATCGCCCTCTGCGTGTCGATCATCGGGATCCCGTTCGGCATCGCGAACTTCAAGCTGGTGCCGGCGGCGTTCTGGCCGCTCGGCCGCGAGGTCGTCGACGCGCCCTGAGCACGAAATTCGAGGTCACCTGACCTCTGCCACTTCTAACGTATAGCGCACTGGGGGGCTTGCGGCAAGGCCCGGGTCGTGCCGCAAAATCGTCGGCCGAGGCCAGAATCTGCCGAAATGGAAGTCATCATTTGAATTCCTCGCCTACCTCCGTGTTCGACCTCCCCGGGCACCTCTCCCGCAAAGCCGACCCGACGCTTGTCGCCCGCGACGAGCGGCATTTCGCCACCATGGCGCAGCGCCTTGACCAGCTCAACGCCGAGCTGTCCGAGCGCCTTGCCGCCGAGCGCAGGGCGCCCGGCGGCAAGGGCCGGCAGGCGATGGACCGGGACGAGGAGATCCGCCGCCTGACCGGTCACCTGCGTGCGCTGAGTCGCTACGGCCTGGACCTGTGTCTCGGCCACATGGTCGCCGCGGACGACCCCGAGCCGGTGTACGTCGGGCGACGTGGCCTCACCGACAGCACGGGTCGGCGGCTGCTGCTCGACTGGCGCTCCCCCGCCGCCGAACCGTTCTTCGGCGCGACCCACGCCAACCCGATGGGCCTGGCCAGCCGACGCCGATACCGGTGGACCCGCGGCCGGATCAGCGACTACTGGGACGAGGTCTTCACCCCGGACGGGTTCGTGGGGCACGCCGTCGCGCTCGACGACCAGTCCGCCTTCATCGCCAGCCTGGGCGGCGCCCGATCCGCCCGGATGCGGGACGTGCTCAGCACCATCCAGGCCGACCAGGACGCCATCATCCGGGCGGGATCGGCCGGCGCGCTTGTCGTGGACGGCGGTCCGGGCACCGGGAAGACAGTCGTCGCACTGCACCGCACCGCCTACCTGCGCTACGCCGACCCCCGCCTGGGTCAACGCCGGGGTGGGGTGCTCTTCGTCGGGCCGCACCAGCCCTACCTGGCCTATGTCGCCGACGTGCTACCCAACCTCGGCGAGGAGGACGTGCAGACCTGCACCCTGCGCGACCTCGTCGAGGAGGGCGACGCGGCGATCGTCGAAGCCGACCCGGAGGTGGCTCGACTGAAGTCCTCGGCGGAGCTGGTCGGGGCGATCGACGCGGCGGTCCGGTTCTACGAGGACCCGCCTGTCACACCGATGACGGTCAGCACCGACGAGGCCGACATCCGGCTGGACGCCGACGACTGGGCCGACGCGTTCCAGGCGCCGGGGCCGGGCACCCCGCACAACGAGGCACGCGACGAGATCTGGGCGGAGTTGCTCACCATCCTCGTCGGCAGGTACGACGGCGACGAGCCGGACGACGTGCTGCTCAGGTCGCTGTCCCGCAACCGGGAGCTGCGCACCGCGTTCAACAGCGCCTGGCCGGTGCTCGACGCGGCCGACCTGGTCGGGGACCTGTGGTCGGTGCCCGCGTACCTGCGCACCTGCGCGCCCTGGCTCAGCCCGGCGGAGGTCCGCAAGCTGCGGCGCGACGACCCCCGGGCCTGGACCGTGTCCGACCTGCCGCTGCTGGACGCGGCCCGGCGGCGCCTCGGCGACGCGTCGGGACGCCCGCAGCGCCACGACCGCGTCGCCGCTGTGGAACGCGAGCACCGGGCCCGGGTGCTCGACGAGTTGCTCGCGGCCGACGCCTACGACGACGGCGAGGGCCTGCTGACGATGCTGCGCCAGCCCGACCTGCGCGACGCCCTGGCCGACGAGTCGGTGGCACCCGCCGCCGACCCGGACCTGCTGGCCGGCCCGTTCGCGCACATCGTCGTGGACGAGGCCCAGGAGCTGACCGACGCGCAGTGGCAGATGCTGCTGGCCCGGTGCCCGTCGCGCAGTTTCACGATCGTCGGTGACCGCGCGCAGGCCCGACACGGGTTCACCGAGTCGTGGCAGGAACGCCTTGAGCGGATCGGGCTCGACCGGATCAGCCTGGCCTCGCTGAGCATCAACTACCGGACCCCGCGGGAGGTCATGGCGGAGGCCGAGCCGGTCATCCGGGCCGTGCTCCCGGACGCCAACGTGCCGACCTCCATCCGGGGCAACGGGCTCCCCGTCCGGCACGGCTCGACGGCCGAGCTGGGCGCGATCCTCGACGCCTGGCTCACCGAGCACCCCGAGGGGACCGCCTGCGTGATCGGCGACCCGGCGTTCCGGCCCACGCCGCGCGTCCGATCGCTGAGCCCCGAGCAGGCAAAGGGCCTCGAATTCGACCTGGTCGTCCTGGTCGACCCGGACGCGTTCGGCACGGGCGTCGAGGGTGCGGTGGACCGCTACGTCGCGATGACCCGGGCGACCCAGCGACTCGTCATCCTGACCGGATCCTGAGGGCGTGCGACGGGTCACCTCCATGGCGGGCGGACGCGCCTACTCCCCGCCCCGCAACGACTCGCGGACATGCCGGCGGGCGTGATGGATCCGGGACTTCAGTGTGCCGACCGGAATGCCCAGTTGCCCGGCGATCTCCTGGTAGTCCAGCTGGCACAGGTCCCGCAGCACGAGTGCCGTCACCAACTCCGGCCGGTGTGCCTCCAGCCGGTCCAACGCGTCGAGCAGGTCGAGACGCGACCCGGCGATGACGCTCGTCGTGCGCGGGTCGACCACCTCGACGGGCAGCAGCGCGCCGGGGCGCTCGGCCGCCCGTCGCCGCAGTGACCGATAGGTCTGCCGGGCACAGTTCGCGACCACGGTGTGCAGCCAGGTCGAGAAGAGCGACCGACCCTCGAATCGCCCGATGTGCCTGGCCACCTGCAGCAACGCGTCCTGTGCCGCCTCCTCGGCGTCCTGCCGGCAGGGTAGGAACCGACCACACTGGTCAAGGACCCGCGGACCGATCGCGGCCAGCAACGCGTCGAGGGCCGCGCTGTCGCCGGTCGCCGCCCGGCGGGCCAACTCCTCGATCGACGACGCCTCCACCACCGCGCTCCCCCGCTCGTGCGACACCGCAGCTCCGGTTGCCGGATAATACGGCCGTGTCCATCCCGCCGCAGATCGGCAGGTACCGCGTCGCCCGCCCGGTCGGCGCCGGTGCGTTCGCCACAGTGTGGCTGGCGTACGACGACGAGTTGCAGGCCCCCGTGGCCGTGAAGGTGCTCGCCGAGAACTGGTCGCAGCGGGCCGACATCCGGGCCCGTTTCCGCCAGGAGGCGCGGTTCATGCGGCAGGTCGACTCCGACCACCTGGTCCGCGTGTTGGACATCGGCGAGCTGCCCGACGGCCGGCCATACCTGGTGATGACGTACGCCGGCGGCGGCACGCTGGCCGATCGGCTGGCCGACGGCCCGATGCCGGTACGCGAGGCGCTGCGGACCGCCGCCGACATCGCCAGGGCGGTGGCCGTCCTGCACGACAACGGGGTGCTGCACCGCGACCTCAAACCCTCGAACGTCCTCTTCGACACGACCGCCGCCGGAGGCCGGGTGCTGGTCGCCGACCTGGGGCTGGCGAAGGCGCTCGCGCACGCCTCCGGGTTCACGCTTGTCGCCGGCACGCCCGGTTACATGGCACCGGAACAGCTCGTCGCGGGCGGCCCGCTGGACGCCCGCGCCGACGTGTACGCGATCGGTGCCCTGACCCAGCACATGATGACCGGCCTGCCACCGGGGCAGCCGATGGAGGCGGCGTCGCACGTGCCGTCCACTGTCGAGCGGGTGGTCCGTCGGGCCCTGCATCGCGATCCGGACCGCCGCTGGCCCACCGCTGCCGCGTACGCCACAGCGCTGGAGGGCCTGCTCGCCGTCCGGACGCGTCCGGGCCGGCCGGCGCTGCGACGCACCCGCCGGGCCCTCGGCACCGTCGGCGCGGCGGCCACGACGCTGGTCCTTGCCGGTTCGTCCACCGCCGCCGCCACCCCACCGGGCTGGACCCGGGTACGCGACGTGACAGGCACCGTCGCCGTCGCCGTACCCGACGACTGGGCCCGGCAGCTGCGCGACGGCGGCTGGAGGCCGGCGGTGGTCGGTCTGCCCGGCGGCCACGCCCCCGGCCTGCTCGTCGGGCCGGACCTCGCGGTCTGGGCGGACGTGGACAGTCCTACCTCCGGGGTGTTCGTCGGGGTGAGCCCGGCACTCACCGGCACGGCCGTCCAGCCCACACTGCCCGACCACCCCGGTTGCACGCGTGCTGCCGACCGCACGATCACGGTCGGCAGCCTCCGCGGGAGCGCCCGGCGCTGGACGCGGTGCGCCGACACCGCGACGTCCTTCAGTGAGGTCACCCTGATCGCGGCCGGGGCCACTGTCGGCGTCTACGTCCAGGTCAGACAGACCGGTGGCGCCGATCGCACCGACGAGATCCTGGACACGCTACTGGTGGACGGCGCGACGGCCACCCAGGGTTAGTACCGTTCCCAGTTCCCGCTGCCGTCGGCCTTGCGCCACCGGCGGGTCTCGGTGCCACCGTCGAGTCGGCGGACGGTGGCCTCCACGTTCTGGCCCACCAGCCGGTACGAGACGAACGTCATGACCTGGGCGCCGGAGGAACCGGGCGCGTCTCCCTTGATGACCGGCCACGCGTACCGTCCCCGGCCGTTGTCCGAGAGCTGCACGGGCACGAGCGCCTGGCGTCGCGCGGCGTTCGGGTTGCCCAGTTCGACGAGGACGAGCGCGTCCTCGGTCGACGGCGCGTTCGCCGGCTCCTCGACGATGAACTCGCCGTACACCGGCCGCGCGCCGGCCGGCAGGATCCGGCACGGCACGTCGAACCCGTTGGACCCGTTGCGGAACGCCACGGAGTCGTCGGACTCGCCACAGAAGTCAAGCTTTCGGATCACCGCGTTGGGCCAGTCGGTCCGCCTGATCTCGCTCACCTGGGCGGCCGGCCCGGAGGTGCTGGTGCCCGGCGCGTCCGGGGTCGGGCTGCCGGTGGTCGGCGCGCCCGAGCTGGCGGTCGTCGGTGCGGTGGACACCGACGGGCTCGCGCTGCCGGAGGGCGAGCCGGCGGGCGCCGCGTCGCCGCCGACCCGGTCGACCGACGTCGTGCAGCCGGCCACGAACGTCACGGTGAGCGCCGTACCGACAAGCAGTTTTCCGCGCATGGGCGGTCCTTTCCTCTGCGGGGTCTGTCACCGGATTCGATACCCCGGGGCCGGCGCTGGTTCACGGATCGAGCGTGGATCTTTTGACCGTCGGTGCACCCGGCCCTCCTCCTCAGGTCGTAGAGGCATTGCCGTCCCGCGCCAGATGGTTCGGCGCGTCCGGTCGAACAGGCTGGTGTCACGGCATCGGGTGACGCCGTCCGGACCCGCTCCGGACACCCGGTCGCCGGGGAAGGCACCGGCAGACATGCGCTTTCGCACAGTTCTTCGACAGCACTCGCCCCGACCCACGGCAACTATCGTCCGACTCGGCGCGATGCTGGCGGCCACGGCCCTCGTCGCGGTGAGCACCGCGGGCTGCGGCGCGTCGCCCGACAGTCCCGCCCCGCCCGTCGACACTCCGGCCGCTCCCGCCGGCCCGGGTGGCACCGGCCCGGCCCTGACCGACACCGACGCCAACGCCTGGCTCGACGGCCTGCTGCCGGCCGCGTTGGACCGCACCGGCATCGCCGGCGCGACTGTCGCCGTCGTGGCCGACGGCAAGATCATCACAACCCGGGGGTACGGCTACGCCGACACCGGTGACGGCGGCGCGGGAGCCGTGCCGGTCGACCCGGACCGGCATCTCTTCCGGATGGGGTCGGTGTCGAAGCTCGTCACCGCCACGGCCGTCCTGCAACTCGTGCAGAGCGGCAAACTCGACCTCGACGCCGACGTCGAGACGTACCTCGATTTCCGCCTGCCGCGAAGCTACGAACGAGCCGTCACCCTGCGGCACCTGCTGACGCACACCGCCGGTTTCGAGGAGCGGATCGCCGGCCTCATCGGCACCGACGACAACGCCGTCAACCTGCGCCGGGCGCTGGTGACCGACCCGCCGGAGCAGATCTACGATCCGGGCACGGTCCCGGCGTACTCCAACTACAGCAACGCGCTCGCCGGTTACATAGTGGAACGCGTCAGCGGGACGCGCTTCGAGGAGTACGTGCAGCGCAACATCCTGGACCGGGCGGGCATGCCGTCGTCGAGCTTCGAGCAGCCCCTGCCGGCGTCGCTGCGCGACCGGATGTCAAAGGGGTACGACACCTCCGACGGACCCGCCGCGCCCTTCGAGATCATCGGCACTCCCCCGCCCGGCGCCCTGAGCGCCCCGGCGACGGACATGGCGCGGTTCATGCTGGCCCAACTCGGTGAGACTGTCGGTTTCGAACCGTTGCTGGACCAGCCGACCCGCGAGTTGATGCAACGCCCGGCACTGGACGCGACATCGCTCGGCACCCTGGCCGACGGACCCCGGATGACGCTCGGTTTCTTCGACGAGAGCCGCAACGGCCACCGGATCCTCGGCCACGGCGGTGACACCACGTACTTCCACACCCACCTGCAGATCTACCCCGACGACCGGGCCGGCATCTTCCTCTCCCTCAACAGCAACGGCTCCGGTGCCCTCGCCAGTCACGACCTTCGCCAGTCGGTGGTGAACGGCTTCGCCGACCGCTACTTCCCCGCCCACGACGGGCCGCCGAGCACCGCCGTCGACCCGGCGACCAGTGCCGAGCACGCCGCGCTGGCGGCTGGCACGTACGAGTCCTCACGCGCCGTGCGCAGCAACTTCCTGACCACCATCGGCCTTGTCGGTCGTACGACTGTGAGCGTCGTCGACGACGACCGGTTGCTGTTCGAGCCGGGTCCGCTGTCCGACTCGCCGGCCCGTTACGAGGAGGTGTCGCCCTGGGTCTGGCGCGAGGTCGGTGGCCAACGCACTATCGCCATGCGGGCGACCGACGACCGGGTCGAGGCGATCGGTTTCGACTCCGCGTTCGCGCTGCTGCCTGTCGCACCCGCGCGCGGCTCCGCACTGGCCGTCCCGGTGCTCGCCGGGTCGACAGTCGTGCTGCTGCTCACCGTCCTGTCCTGGCCGATCGGCGCGCTCGTCCGCCGCCGGCTCGGTCGCGCCCCCCGCGAGCGGGCCGGGCGCACCGCGCGGATCCTGAGCCGCGTCGCCGTCGCCGGTACGCTCCTCGCCTTCGCCGGCTGGGTGCTGGCCGTCAGCAGCATCATGGGCCTGCGGGACGTTCCCGGCACGGTCCTGCGCATCGTGCAGGTGCTGCAACTGGTCGGCCTGCTCGGCGTGCTGCCCGCCGCCGTCCGGCTGGTCGACGACGTCCGACGCCACGTCGGCTGGCAGAAGATCGCCGGCAGCGCGCTGCTCCTGCTCGCTCTCGCCGGTGCGGGCTGGTTCGCCGTGGAGTTTCGGCTGCTCGCGCCTAGCATTTCCTACTGACCCGCCCGACCCGGGACGATCCGGAGCAAGGATGCGTACCGCATGAGTGACCACACGGGCACCGAACCCGGCCCGCCGCGACTGATGAGGTGGCTCGACGGGCGGCTCACCCGACTCGGCGTGGCGGGGGTGTTCCCCCGGGACTGTCTGCTCGCGGTGGCGCTCACCGTAACGACATTCGTCCTTCTGACAGTGCTTGTCTGGTTCGTGGCACCGCAGGACGGGGTGTCCTTCGACCCGACGCGGGCGTGGCTGCTCGTCGCCGTCTGCTGCGTCCAGGCGATGCTGCTGTGCCTGCGTCGGGTCCGCCCACTGCTCTGCCTCGCGCTCGTCGTCGGCCTCCAACTGCCAGTCATCGGCGTCTCACTGCCCGAGGCGACCGTCCGGGGCATCGCACCGTTCGTCGTGGCGTACACCATCGGGTCGGTGCTGCCGTTGCGGCGCGCGCTGCTGGCCGTCGGCGCGGCAGTGCTTGTCGAGTCGGTCGGGGCGGCCCTCATGGTGACCCCCGATCTGCTGACAGCCGTCACGTACCTCTCCGCGAGCGCTCTGACCTACCTCAGCGCGACATTCGTCGGCAGGTACGTGGCCACGTCCCGGCGCTACGTCGAGTTGGTCCAGCTACGGGCCCAGGAGGCGATCCGGGAACAGCAGACGAAGATCCAGGGGGCGATCGGCGCGGAGCGCACCCGGATGGCCCGGGAGCTGCACGACGTGGCCGCCCACCACCTGTCCGGCATGGTCGTGCAGGCGGCGGCTGTCGAACGATTGATCGAGCGGGACCCGGCAGCCGCGAAGGCCGGGGTGGCCTGGATCCGGAGCCAGGGCAAGGAGACCCTGGACAACCTGCGACTTGTCGTCGGTGTGCTGCGTGGCCGCCCGGGAGCCGAGGGCGGCGACGGTGCCGCACCGGTGCCGGGCCTGGCCATGCTCGACGATCTGGTCCGCACCGTCGGCGCCCTCGCCGGTCCGGTCGAGTTCGTCCGCGAGGGGCGGCAACGCGATGTCTCGCCGATCGCCGACGTCGCGCTCTACCGGATCGCGCAGGAGTCGCTCAGCAACGTCCGCCAGCACGCCCCGGGTGCGGTGGCGCGGGTGGTGCTCCGCTTCCTGCCCCGCTCGGTGGCGCTGGAGGTGGTGAACGAACCCACCGCCCGGCGTACCGTGCCGGCGGCGCGGACCGGCGGTGTCGGCCTGGTCGGCATGCGCGAGCGCGCGCAGCTGATCGGAGCGACGTTCGCGGCCGGCCCGACCGCGACCGGTGGTTGGTCGGTCACCGTGACGCTACCGACAAACGATCCCGTCGCGTCGCAGCCCAACGGAGAGGCCCCGGCATGATCAGAGTGATGCTCGTCGACGACCAGGCGGTCGTGCGCGCCGGCTTCCGCGTCATCCTCGAAGAGGCCGGGGACATCGAGGTCGTGGCGGAGGCGTCGAGCGGTACGGCCGCCGTCGAGTTGGCCCGTCGGCTGCAACCCGACGTGATCTGCATGGACGTCCGGATGCCGCACGGTGACGGGCTCACCGCGACCCGACAGATCGTCGCAACCGCCACCGCACCGCCACCGGCGGTGCTGGTGGTGACGACGTTCGACCTCGACGAGTACGTCTTCGGCGCGCTGGAGGCCGGTGCCAGCGGATTCATCCTCAAGGACTGCGAGCCCGACGACCTCATCGAGGCGGTGCGTAAGCTCGCCGGCGGGTACGGCCTCGTCGACCAGGCCGTCACCCGCCGGGTGATCTCGGAGTTCGCCAGGCGCACCCCGGCGCCCCGCTCGGACGCCGCGGCGGCCCACCAGCTCACCGCACGGGAAACCGAGATCGTGGAGCTGCTCGCCCAGGGGTTGTCCAATGTCGAGATCGCCGATCGGCTCTTCATCGAGACCAGCACTGTCAAGTCGCACCTCGGGCGGGCGATGGGCAAGATCGGCGCACGGGACCGGTTGCAGACCGTCGTGTGGGCGTACCAGAACGGGGTGGTCCACCGCTGAGGGTCCGTGTCGGTTCAGGTGGCCCAGGTCCGCCCCGCTGTCGCGGCGGGGGCGACAGCGGGGCGGCCGTCGGTCACCCGATACAGGTGAGCGTCAACCCGTCGGGCACCACGCTTGTCGACACGACCAGGCCGAGCCTCGCCACACCGTTCGGAGCCAGCGTTCCGTTGTACGTGGCGTTGCGGACCGTGACGTCGGCACCCACCGTCTCCGGCACGCCACCCCAGATCGTCTCGATCCGCTCGTCTCCGGACCACCGCCACGAGACGCGCCACCGGTCCAGCGGCTGGCTCCCGATGTTCTGGATGGTTGCCGTGACGACGAAGCCACTGCCCCAGTGGGCGTCGATCGTGGCGGTGGCCCGGCACGACGTCAGCGGAGCGGTCCTGGTCGACGCGATCACGAACGGATCCCGCCGGCCATCGACGTCGGTGAACCGGTACCAGTACTCGGTGTCGGGCGTCAGCCGGTCGATCGTCACAGTGCCGGTGCGCTCCGGCCCGGAGACGGCCGACGCCACCGGCGCCCGCCACTGCTGGGCGTCCTCGCGGCTGGCGAAGAGGCTGACGGTCATCGGCGGGTCGTAGCCGCAGGGCGGCCGGAAGAAGATCGAATACGAGATGGTCACGCTCGTGGTGGTGACCCCGGCCACGCCGACGGTGATCGGTATCGCCGGCGGGCAGGTGGGCGCCGGCGTGGGCACGGGACTGGGTGTGGACATGGCCGCCGGCGCCGGTGCCGACTCGGTGACGGCGGTCCCGGCCCAGCCGGCCAGTGCCATTGTCGTGACAGCGAGGAAGGTGCGAAGCATCGGTGCCTCCGTGGTTCGCCGGGCACCGGTGACCGAGGTGGTGGCCGGTGCCGCGCTCGGGTGTCCGGCTGCCGACGAGGGCTGCCCGGCACGGGTGGCCACGCCACCTCGTGCGCCCCGCGGGCCGGAGAAGTTGTGGTGCGCGCTGGCTCCCAGGCACTACCGAAGCACAGCATCGCACTCGACCAACATCGATACAAGGAGATGGCGTCGGGCCGGCCGCGGCGGGCAGTGCGCGAATCCGCCCCGCACCGGCGACACCGGGGCGAGGCGAATTCGTGCCGGACGGACCGGTCAGTGGCTGCTCGGTGGAGGTGACGGTGTGCCCGGTCCGGATACGGTTGCCGCCGAGGCATGGGCTGCGCCGGGTGCCAAAAACTTTTGTGCACTTCCTACAACTGAGCGACGGTGGGTTCGGTGGTTGCGCCATAGCGCTGGCCGCCGCCAGCCGGAAGGGTGATCACTGCTGGGAGCCGTCGTCTCGCGGCACGCAGTTCTGAGGTCTAGCTAAGGGGTCAGTCGGGTGTTCAACCGTGTCGCCATCGTCAACCGAGGTGAAGCCGCCATGCGGCTCATCCACGCGGTCCGCGAGCTGGCTGCGGAAACCGGCAGAAGGCTCGAAACCGTCGCTCTCTACACCGACGTCGACCGCACCGCCACCTTCGTCCGCGAAGCGGACATCGCCTACGACCTCGGTCCGGCCTCCGCCCGCCCGTACCTCAACCACGCCCTGCTTGAGCGGGCGCTCATCGAGACCGGGGCCGACGCCGCATGGGTCGGCTGGGGGTTCGTCGCCGAGGATCCGGCCTTCGCCGAGCTGTGCGAGAAGATCGGCGTCACCTTCGTCGGACCGAGCGCGGACGCCATGCGCCAACTCGGCGACAAGATCGGCTCGAAGCTGATCGCGGAGAAGGTCGGCGTGCCGGTCGCACCGTGGAGCCGTGGCGCCGTGGAGACCCTGGACGCCGCCCGTGCCTCGGCGGCGGAGGTCGGCTACCCGCTGATGCTGAAGGCGACCGCAGGCGGCGGCGGACGCGGCATCCGCGTGATCCGCGACGAGGCCGAGCTGGTGGACGCCTACGAGCGCACCAGCCAGGAGGCGGCGCGGGCCTTCGGCAGCGGCATCGTGTTCCTGGAGCGCCTGGTCACCGGCGCCCGGCACGTCGAGGTCCAGGTCATCGCCGACGGGCAGGGCACCGCGTGGGCGCTCGGCGTCCGGGACTGCTCGGTGCAGCGACGCAACCAGAAGGTCATCGAGGAGTCGGCGTCGCCGGTGCTCGATCCGGCCCAGGCCGCCGAACTCAAGACGTCGGCCGAGCGCCTGGCCATCGCTGTCGGCTACCGGGGGGCGGCGACCGTCGAGTTCCTCTACCACCCCGGCGACCGACTGTTCGCATTCCTCGAGGTCAACACCCGCCTGCAGGTCGAGCACCCGATCACCGAGTTGACCACCGGTTTCGACCTGGTCAAGGCGCAGCTGCACGTCGCCTCCGGCGGACGCCTCGACGGTGCGCCGCCGGCCGAGCGCGGGCACGCCATCGAGGCGCGGCTGAACGCCGAGGACCCCGACCGCGACTTCGCGCCGTCGCCGGGCCGCATCGCGCGGCTGGACCTGCCCAGCGGCCCGGGCATCCGGGTGGACACCGGCGTCAGCGAGGGCGACACCATCCCGGCCGACTTCGACTCGATGATCGCGAAGATCATCGCGTACGGCCGCGACCGCGACGAGGCGCTCGGCAAGCTCCGGCGGGCGATGGCGAACACCACGGTGATCATCGAGGGCGGCGCGACGAACAAGAGCTTCGTGCTCGACCTGCTCGACCAGCCCGAGGTCATCGACGCCAGCGCGGACACCGGCTGGATCGACCGCGTCCGCGGCGAGGGCCGACTCGTCACGCACCGACACTCCGCTGTCGCGCTCGCCGCCGCCGCCATCGAGGCGTACGAGGAGGACGAGCGCATCGAGCGCCAGCGGCTGCTCTCGACGGCGTCCGGGGGACGCCCGCAGGTGCAGCACGCCAGCGGCCGACCGTTGGACCTCAAGCTGCGCGGCGTCGGCTACCGCACCCGCGTGGCGCGGGTCGGCGCGCACCGCTTCCGGGTCGGCATCGAGGCGGGCGCCGCCGTGCGCACCGCGGACGTCGAGCTGGACCGCTTCGACAGGCACACCGGTCAGATCGTCGTCAACGGCATCCGGTACCGCCTGCTCACCGGCACCCACGGGCCGACCCACCTGGTCGAGGTGGACGGCGTCACGCACCGGGTCAGCCGCGACGAGGGCGGCGTGCTGCGCTCCCCGATGCCCGCGCTTGTCGTCGCCACGCCACTGGAGATCGGTGCCGAGGTCGAGGCGGGCGCACCGGTGCTGGTGCTGGAAGCGATGAAGATGGAGACGGTGCTGCGGGCGCCGTTCAAGGCGCGCCTGAAGGAGTGCGCCGTCTCGGTGGGCAGCCAGGTGGAGGCGGGTGCGCCGCTGCTGCGCCTGGAGCCGCTCGCGGACGAGGCCGCCGAGACCACTGCCGGACCGACAGGCGAGGCCGTCGAACTGGACCTGCCCACCGCCGCCGAGGACATGCCGGCAGGCGAGCGCAGCAGGCGCGGCCAGGAGAACCTGCGCGGCCTGCTGCTCGGCTTCGACGTCGACCCGCACGACGACCGTCGGGTGCTCGACGGCTACCTCACGGCCCGTCGGGCCGCCACCGAGGCGGGCCCCCGGCCGCTGGCCGCGGAACTCGATCTGATCGAGGTGTTCGCCGACCTCGCCGAGTTGAGCCGCAACCGGCCCACCGGCGAGGACGGCGGCGCCGCGCACGTGCACAGCGCCAGGGAGTACTTCCACACCTACCTGCAGAGCCTCGACGTCGAGCGGGCCGGGCTGCCGGACGCCTTCCAGGCGAAGCTCGCCAAGGCGCTCGGCCACTACGGTGTCACCGACCTGGAGCGTTCCCCGGCCCTCGAAGCCGCCGTCTTCCGGATCTTCCTCGCCCAGCAACGGGCCTCCGCCGACGCCACTGTCGTCGCGACGCTGCTGCGCACCTGGCTGCGGGAGACCCCGCCGGACGAGGCACTCCGCGAACCCGCCGGCCTCGCGCTGGAACGGCTGATCGCCGCCACGCAGGTCCGCTTCCCCGCGCTCGCCGACCTCGCCCGCGGCGTGGTGTTCGCCTGGTTCGCCCAGCCGCTGCTGCGCCGCAACCGCGCCCGCGTCTACGCCGGGGTCCGTGGGCACCTGCGGCACCTGGACGCCCACCCGGAGGCGACCGACCGCGCCGAGCGCGTCGCCGAGATGGTCCGCAGCACCGAACCACTGGTCCGGCTGCTCGGCCAGCGGCTCGTCCGCGACCACCTCGACAACGCGGTGATGCTTGAGGTGCTGACCCGGCGTTACTACGGCAACAAGGCGCTCACCAGCGTGCGTACCCAGAAGGTCGCGGGCTGCACGTTCGTGGTGGCCGGGCGCACCGATTCCAGTGTGGTCTCCGCCGCGGTGCGCTTCGACGCGCTTGGCGGCGCGCTGCGCGGCCTGGCCGAGCTGGCCACCGGCGAGGACGCCGTCGACGCCGACATCTACCTCGGCTGGGAGAACCAGCCGGCGGACTTCGACGCGATGGCGGCGGCGTTGGCCGAGGTCGTCGCCGCGCACCCGTTGCCGCCGCAGGTCCGGCGGGTCACCACCACCGTCGCCGGTCGCGGCGGGGCGGTCATGCACCACCACTTCACCTTCCGCCCCTCCGGCGACGCGATGACCGAGGACCGGCTGATCCGTGGCCTGCACCCGTACATCGCGCAGCGGATGCAGCTGGAGCGGCTGCACAAGTTCGACCTGACCCGGCTGCCGTCGTCGGACGAGGAGGTCTACCTCTTCCAGTGCGTGGCGCGCGAGAACCGGTCGGACGAGCGGCTCGTCGCGTTCGCGCAGGTGCGTGACCTGACCGAACTGCGCGAGCAGGACGGCCGCCTGGTCGCCCTGCCGACCACCGAGGACGCCATCGCCGCCTGCCTCGACTCGATCCGCCGCGCCCAGTCGCTGCGGCCGTCGAAGACCCGCTTCAACACCAACCGGATCGTGGTCTACGTGTGGCCGCCGAGCGAGCTGACCCGCGAGGAGATGGAGATGATCGCCGGGCGGGTGCGCCCGACGACAGCGGGGGCCGGCCTGGAGGAGATCCTGTTCATCGCGCGGCAGCGCGACCGCCGCACCGGCGAGCTGACCAAGATCGCCGTACGGATCTCGTTCGACGCCGCGGGCGGCGCGGAGCTGGCCGTCGGCGAGCCGCCGGTCGAGCCGATCGAGCCGCTCGACGAGTACCGGCTCAAGGTGCTCCGGGCCAGCAGCCGCAACACCGTGTACCCGTACGAGCTGACCGGCCGGCTCGGCGACTTCGTCGAGCACGACCTCGACGACGAGCACGTGCTGGTGCCGGTGCAGCGGCCGAAGGGGCGCAACAGCGCCGCCATCGTGGCCGGGGTGGTCACCACGCGCACCGAGCGGCACCCGCAGGGCGTCACCCGGGTGGTGCTGCTCGGCGACCCGACCAAGGCGTTGGGCGCCCTGTCGGAGCCGGAGTGCCGGCGCGTGATCGCCGCACTGGACCTCGCCGAGCGGATGAACGTGCCGCTGGAGTGGTGGGCGCTCTCCGCCGGGGCACGCATCTCGATGACCACCGGTACGGAGAACATGGACTGGGTGGCCGCGGCGCTGAAGCGGATCGTCGAGTTCACCCAGGCCGGCGGTGAGATCAACATCGTGGTCGCGGGCATCAACGTCGGCGCGCAGCCGTACTGGAACGCCGAGGCGACGATGCTCATGCACACCAAGGGCATCCTGGTGATGACGCCGGACTCGGCGATGGTGCTCACCGGCAAGCAGTCGCTCGACTTCTCCGGTGGCGTGTCCGCCGAGGACAACTTCGGCATCGGCGGCTACGACCGGGTGATGGGGCCGAACGGGCAGGCGCAGTACTGGGCGCCGAACCTGACGGCCGCGCGGGACGTGGTGATGTCGCACTACGACCACACGTACGTCGCGCCCGGTGAGGACGCACCCCGGCGGGCGGTCACCACCGACCCCACCGACCGCGACATCTCCGACTTCCCGCACGACGTGGCGGGCAGCGCCTTCCGTACCGTCGGGGAGATCTTCTCCGTCGCGCACAACCCGGACCGCAAGAAGCCGTTCGACATCCGTACGGTGATGCGGGCCCTCTCCGACCAGGACCACCCGGTGCTGGAGCGTTGGGCGGGCATGGCCGACGCGGACACCGCTGTCGTGCAGGACATCCACCTCGGTGGCATCCCGGTGTGCCTGCTCGGCATCGAGTCCCGGTCGGTGCCGCGGCACGGCTTCCCGCCCACCGACGGCCCGGACACCTACACGGCGGGCACGCTGTTCCCCCGCTCGTCGAAGAAGGCGGCGCGGGCGATCAACGCGGCCAGCGGCAACCGGCCCCTGGTGGTGCTGGCGAACCTGTCCGGCTTCGACGGCTCACCGGAGTCGATGCGCAAGCTGCAACTGGAGTACGGCGCCGAGATCGGTCGGGCGATCGTCAACTTCGACGGGCCGATCGTCTTCTGTGTGATCTCGCGCTACCACGGCGGTGCGTTCGTGGTGTTCTCGAAGGCGTTGAACCCGAACATGACGGTGCTCGCCCTGGAGGGTTCGTTCGCGTCGGTGCTCGGTGGCGCACCCGCCGCCGCTGTGGTGTTCTCCGCCGACGTCAACGCCCGTACGGCGGCCGACCTCCGGGTGCGGGACCTGGAGGCGCGCGCCGCCGCCGTGGCTGGCGCCGAACGCGCCGCGCTGACCGCGGAACTCGACGAACTACGCGCGTCGGTACGCGCGGAAAAGCTCGGCGAGGTGGCCACGGAGTTCGACAGGGTGCACAACATCCAGCGCGCCGTGGAGGTCGGCTCGGTGGACGCCGTCATCCGCGCCGCCGAGCTACGTCCGCGCATCATCGAGGCCATCGAGGCCCGGCTGGGGTAAGGGCGGCGGGACCGGACCGGGACGAGAGAGGGCGCCGCGCGGATCTCCGCGCGGCGCCTGCTCGACGACCGCGACCGGGATGGCGACGCTTGCCCGTCGAGTAGGCGGCCTCAGCCGGTTCGTCGCTCGTGGCTCGGGTCGGTGTCGGCCTGCCAGGCGGCGACGAGATCCTCCCGCGCCCGGGCGACCCGGGAACGGATGGTGCCGACGGGGCACTGGCAGACGTCCGCCGCCTCGGCGTAGGACAGGCCGAGGACCTGGGTGGCGACGAACGCCTCCCGCCGCTCCCGGCTCAGACCGGCGACCACCTGCTGGAGGCTGACCCGCTCGTCGGCGCTGGCGGTGATCGCACCGGCGGCCTCGGCCGCCGCCTGCCAGTCCGGCACCGACGCCAACCGTGGCCGGGCGACCACCGTCCGGACGTGATCCACGGCGACGCGCCGCGCGATGGTGAACACCCAGGTACGCGCCGACGAGCGCCCGGCGAAGCCGGGCAGGTTGCGGAATGCCCGCAGGAACGTCTCCTGGGTCAGGTCATCGGCCTCACCCGGCCCGGCCAGGTGCGACACGAACCGCCAGACCTGGTCCTGCAGGGCCCGGACGAACTCCGTGGCGGCCTGCCGGTCGCCCCGGCCGGCCTGCTGCGCCCAGCGGGTCACCTGGTCGTCGTCAGCGGCGCCGTTGCGCACAGACCACCGTCCTTGGTGCCACGGGCGCTCCTCTATGCCGAGATGCCGTCGTCGGTTCGCGCCGCTCTGCCGCGCACTCTGGTGGTCGGCCTCCGGTCCGGAAAAGTTCCCGGGACTCCCCGATTGGCTGACACCGCCGCCGCACCGCGGCCGACACCGGGGCCACGACTGCGGACGCGAGGGGCCCGCCAGCCACGTCGAAGAACCGCCTGCGCGGCTAACGAATAGCTGACATCTGGCGACCAGGCTGACCGGCATGCGAAACGCGAAGGTGAAGATGACCGGCGTGGCGGTCCTGCTGCTGTCGCTCGCGGCCTGCGGCGGCGACGAGGCGGGGTCGGGGCCGCAGGTGGCCGCGGTCCCGGGCGCGACCACGTCGGCGAGTGCCGGCCCGGCCGGTTCGAACAGCGGCGCCGACCGCCAACTCCCTCTCGGCGCTACCAAACAGGAGGTCGACCGCCTCTACGGCGCCTATTACGCCTGCTGGACGCAGCACGGTGTGCCCTCGGCACCGGCGGCGAACGGAAACGGCGGCCCGCTGCTCAGTTACAAGAAGGACACGAAGAAGTATCAGCCGGCCGTGGACGCCTGCGCCGACAAGGAGCCACTTGCCGCTCCGGAACTCGACCCGCACCAGAACCCGAACTTCGCCGACGACCTCCGCGAGCAGCTGCAGTGCGTCCGGAACCACGGCCTGTCGATGGAGATCCGGCAACCGGGCACCGACAACGCCGGTATCTGGGTCGCGCCGGAGACGAAGGCCAACCTCGAGAAGGCGAACAGCGACGCGGGGATGGAGATCCAGCGTCAGTGCGAGATCTCGGCCTTCACGGCGAAGTGACAGACAGTGCGGACGAGAACTCTCATCAGCATGATTTTCGGCGCGCTCGCGCTGGGCGGCGTGGTCTACGCCGTGCACGCCAGCGGCGGCAGTGACTCCCGGGCCGCCCCGCCGGCCACGTCCACGGTGGCCACGGCCGAGGTGGTCCGCACCGACCTCTCCGACTACTGGACCGAGAGTGGCACTGTCGGCTACCGCAGGCAGCGCGCCCTGCGTGGTGTCGCGCCCGGGGTGCTGACCTGGCTGCCCCAGCCGGGCACGACCATCGCCCGGGGCGACACGCTGTACCGATCCGGCGACCGGCCGGTGACCCTCTTCTACGGGTCGTCGCCGATGTTCCGCGACATCGACGTGGTCGGCATGGTCGGCCGCGACGTCAAGGTGCTTGCCGACAACCTCCGGGCGCTCGACTATCGGATCGGGTCCCAACCCGCACCGGGAAGCCGGGTGACCGTCCAGGGCGGGCCGCCACCGGCCACGAACGACCAGGACGCTCACGGGGAGGCCGACAGGCCGGACTCGACGCCGACAGCCTCCGGTGCGGGGGCGTACCAGACCGTCGTGACCAGCCAGGACGCCGTCTTCACCCGATCGCTCAAGGACGCCGTGAAACGCTGGCAGGCGGCCAGGGGGATCCGTCCGGCCACCGGCACCGTGACACTCGGCGACATACTGGTGCTGCCCGGTGCGGTGCGGGTGGGCGTGGCGTCGGCGCAGCTCGGCGACGACGCCACCGGCAACCTGATGGCGATAAGCGACCAGACCAAGGTGGTTTCCGTCGAGATCGACGCGAGCCGGGCCGACGACCTCCGGGCCGGGCAGCAGGTGCAGATCACGCTCCCGGACAGCTCGCACACAGGCGGCACCATCAGCTCGGTGAGCAGCAACGTCCAGGCCGGCTCGTCGGACGGCGGCGATCCGGGCCCGGAGGGCCCGAAGGTGCAGGTCGTCGTCGCGGTGGACAACGCCGCGGCGCTGGAGAACATCAGCTCGGGCACCGTCGAGGTCCGGTTCACCGGCACCACCGAGCACAACGTACTCGCCGTTCCGGTCGGTGCGCTGCTCGCGCTCAGCGGCGGCGGTTACGGCGTCCAGATCTCCGACGGCGCCCTGACCGCTGTGGAGGTCGGCCTGTTCGCCGACGGCATGGTGCAGATCACCGGTACCGGCATCACCGTCGGTACCCGGGTGGTGACGACGTCGTGACCCCGGTGCTGGAGATCGACAACGCCACCCGGCGCTACGGTGCGGACGTGACGGCGCTGCGCGACGTCTCGTTACGGATCGACGCTGGGGAGTTCGTGGCCATCCTGGGGCCATCCGGGTCGGGCAAGTCCACCCTGCTCAACATCATGGGCACGCTGGACCGGCCCACCGAGGGCCGGGTGCTGCTCGGCGGGCGGGACGTCACCACCATGTCCGACCGGCAGCTGTCCAGCCTGCGCGGCCGCTGGCTGGGTTTCGTGTTCCAACAGTTCCATCTCACCGATGGGCTCACCGCTACCGAGAACGTCGCGACCGGCCTGCTCTACGCCGGCGTACACCGCCGGCACCGTCGGGCGCGGGCCCTGGCGGCACTGGATCGGGTCGGCCTGGCCCACCGCGCCGACCACCACCCGCAGGCGCTCTCCGGCGGCGAACGCCAACGGGTGGCGATCGCCCGGGCGCTTGTCAACCAGCCCGCGCTGGTGTTGGCCGACGAGCCGACCGGGGCGCTCGACGTGGCCACCGGTTCGGCAGTGCTCGACCTGCTGACCGAGCTGAACCGGGGCGGGACCACAATCGCGCTGATCACCCACGATCACCAGGTCGCCGCCCGGGTGCCCCGACAGCTCCGCATCCTGGACGGCCGCCTGGTGTCCGACTCCGCGGTGAGCGGTGCGTCAGCATGAGGCGTACCCGTCACGCGGCGAGAGTGGACCGGGACGCCGCACCGGTCCGGCTGGCCCCGGCCGACCTGGTCGCTCTGGGCCTGCTCGGCATCCGCACGCGCACGGCGCGCGCCGCGCTGTCGGCGCTCGGCATCGCCATCGGCATCGCCACACTGGTCCTGGTCACCGGGATCCCCGCGTCGAGTCAGCGGGCGCTCGAGGAGAAGCTGGCCGCCCTGGGCACCAACCGACTACAGGTCACTCCGGCGCCCAACCGCGAGCCACCTGTCACACTGCCCGTCGAGTCGGTGGACATGGTGTCCCGGATCGCGCCGGTGACGGTGGCGAGCGCGACCGCCGACTTCGGGCTGAACGTCGCCCGTTCCGACCGGACCGGCCCTGGCGACTACAACGCGATAGCGGTTGTCGCCACCAGGACGAACCTGCTGGCGGCGATCGACGGCCGGGTCCGCTCCGGCCGTTTCCTGGATGCCGCGATGGAACGCCTGCCGACGGTCGTCCTCGGCTCGGTCGCCGCCCAGCGGCTCGGTTTCACCACCGTCAACCTCTCCCAGCCGGTTCAGGTCCACCTCGGCGGGCAGCGGTTCAGCGTGATCGGCATCCTCGACCCGGTGCCACTCGCGCCGGAGATCGACCGATCGGCGATGATCGGCTGGACGGCGGCCACCCGTTGGCTGCGCTTCGACGGGCATCCGACCCGGATCTATGTGCAGACCACCGACGCCCAGGTGGTGGCGGTGCGCTCGGTCCTGGCCGCGACGGCGAACCCGGAGCACCCGAGCGACGTGTTTGTCAGTCGCCCCTCGGACGGGCTCGCCGCCAAGCAGGCGGTACGGCAGACCTTCAGCTCACTGCTGCTCGGGCTGGCCGGGATCGCGTTACTCGTCGGCGGCATCGGGGTGGCCAACACGATGTACATCTCGGTGCTGGAGCGGCGCCGCGAAATCGGCCTTCGCCGGGCTCTGGGCGCGAACCGGGGCCAGGTGCGCATCCAGTTCGTCACCGAGTCGATAGTGCTGTCGGCGCTCGGCGGAACAGCCGGGGTGTTGGCCGGCGCGGTGGCCGTCGCGGGCTACGCCGCCCTCCAGCACTGGCCGGTGACCATCCCACCGGCGGCGGTCGCCGCCGGGCTGGGCGGTGCGCTGGTCATCGGGGTGTTGGCCGGGGTCTATCCGGCGATGCGGGCGGCGGCGCTCGACCCCACCGAGTCGCTGTCCAGCGTCTGAGCTGTCGTTAGGAATCTGTCAGGTCGGGCCGGGAATCGGTGCGGTGCCGCACCGGCGACCTATCATCGCCGGCATGTGTGCGATGGTCCTGGTCGCTGACGACGATCCGCGGCACGCGGAGGGAATCCGCCGCTACCTGGTGGCCGCCGGTCACGAGACGATCGTGGTGCACAACGGACGGGCGGCGCTGGACGCCGCCCGCCGGGACCGGCCCGACCTGCTGATCCTGGACGTGATGATGCCGGAACTGGACGGCTTGCAGGTGTGCCGCACGCTGCGGCAGGAGTCGGACGTCCTGGTGCTCATGCTCACCGCGCGCAGCACCGAGAGTGACCTGCTGCTCGGCCTGGAACTCGGCGCCGACGACTACCTGACCAAACCATTCAGCCCTCGGGAGCTGGTGGCCCGCACCCGCACCCTGCTGCGCCGCGCGTCCCGGGGCGCGTCCGAGCGCCCCGCCCGGGGCATCCGGCGGGCCGGTCGGCTCAGCGTCGATCCGGTCGGGCACCACGTGACCGTCGACGGCGAGCGGATCGAGTGCACCCGTGGCGAGTTCGCCATCCTGGCCGCCATGTCCGAGCAGCCGGACCGGGTCTTCACCAGGGCGCAACTGCTGCACCACACCCGTGGCATCGACCGCAGCTCGACCGAACGCACAATCGACGTCCACGTGCTGAACCTGCGCCGCAAGATAGAGGACGACCCGAAACGTCCCCAGCAGTTGCTCACCGTGCACGGTGTGGGTTACAAGCTCACTGCGGGCCCGACGCCGTGAGCAGGGACCGGGTGCCGCTGCGGCACAGCCTGGTGACCCGGCTGCTCGTCGCCTCCGTGGTGATCGCGCTGGCCGCGATCTCGGCTACCGCCTGGCTGGCGGCGACGACCACCACCCGCGCGATCAACTACGAGCAGGGCGGCGCTGTCGCCGACGAAAGGGCCGTCTACCAGGCGCTTGTCGGGTACGCGGCCACCCACCACGACTGGTCCGGGGCCGCCGACCTGGTGCACGCGCGCGCCGCGGAGCTGGGCCGGCGCATCACGCTGACCACCGACGACCACAAGATCATCCTCGACTCGCAGGCCGGGTCGGCGCTGCGGACCATCCGGCCTTCGGCAGTGGTCGATCCACTCCAGGTCGACCTGGGCCTGACCGGCGGCACCGAGCACATCGACGAGCGGGCCGTCGGACCGTACGTCGTGCCGGCCGAAGACCGGTACGTGCTCAGCGAGGTGGCCAAGAACACCCTGACCTGCTTCAACAAGATGGGTTACGACGGCGTCATCGAGACCGCGAAGACCGGCCGCCCGAGCGTCGTCCTCACCACCGTGCGCGCCGAGGCCGAGCGGCCACTGACCCGGTCCGTCACCGAGGGCTGTGGGTTCGAGCTCGACAGCCTGGTCAGTCCCGCCGAGAGGAAGGCGCTCCAGACGCTCACCACCCTGACCGCCCGCTGTCTCAGCCTCGGCGACCGCGCCAACCAGTTGCGCATCACGCCGACCTTCGCCGCATATCTCGGCGATTCAGCGGTCGTCCGGACCGCGCACGAGGACATCGAGGTGAAGCCGCCGTCGTTGCTCAAGCCGGCCGGGCCGGCCGGCGTCGTGCAGGGCTGCATCGAATCCGGGCGCCGAACCCAACTCCGGCCGTACGTGGCGCCCCGCGCACTGCTGTTCGTCACGGCACCCGGCACCGGCCGCACCACGCTGAGCCTGTCCGACGGCAGCATCGGACGGATCGTGGCGGTCACCGGCGCAATCCTGCTCGCCACCGTCGCGGCGACCGTCCTGGTCGGGCGGCGCCTGGTGCGACCGCTGCGCGACCTCGCCGTCGCGGCCGACCTGCGCACGCCCGCCCCGGTGTCCGGTCGCGACGAGATCGGCCGGTTGGCGCGCGCCCTGAACGACTCCGCGCAACGCCGGGAACGGGCCGAGGCACAACGCCGAACCATGGTCAACGATGTGGCGCACGAGCTGCGTACCCCACTGAGCAACATCCGTACCTGGTTGGAGGCGGCCCAGGACGACCTGGCCCCGACCGACGCCCAACTGCTGGCGCTGCTGCACGAGGAGGCGCTGCTGCTGCAGCACATCATCGACGATCTCGGCGACCTCGCGGCCGCCGACGCGGGCACGCTGCGGATCAACCCGGAGCCGACCCACCTGCGGGACGTGCTCACGCACGTGGTCGACAGCCACCGGGGCGGCGCGCTCGCGGCCGGGGTGCGCCTGGAACTCACCGTCGTGGGCGATCCGGTGGTGCACGCCGATCAGGTACGCCTGCGACAGGTGGTCGGCAACCTGATCTCGAACGCCATCCAGCACACCCCGCCCGGCGGTTCGGTGACTGTCGGCGCGAACGGCACTACCATTTCCGTACGGGACACCGGCAGCGGCATCGCTGCGGCCGACCTACCGCGGATCTTCGACCGGTTCTGGCGGGCCGACGAGTCGCGCAGTCGGGTGACCGGCGGCAGCGGGCTCGGCCTGGCGATCGCCCGCCACCTGACCGAGGCGCACGGCGGCACGATCGAGGTGGCGAGCGAGCCGGGTCGGGGCACGCTCTGCACCATCCGACTACCGGATCCGGCGTGACCCGGCGCCCGTAGGAGCAACGGCGCGTTCATCGCCCACGCGGCGGGGCCTGACGCGAAGAAGTCCTACCTGCGCCGCTCAGCAGCAGCGCGGGGCGGCTTCACCGCCGGCCGACTCGCCACAGCGGCACTCCTCGGCACCCGCCTTGGCGAGGGTGTCGGCATCGGCCTTGACGGTGTAGACCTCCCAGGGCTCGTTGCCGGGGCCGTGCACCCACACCTTGTCCTGGAGGGCGTAGCAGCATTCGGTGTCGTTCTCCTCGAGCGTGATGAGCCCGGAATCGGTGAGACGCCTGGTGGCCGCGTTGACGTCGGCGGTGGAGGGCACCTCCACCCCCAGGTGGTCCATGACCGTGGGCTGGTCGGCCTCACCTTCGATGAGTACGAGCTTCAGAGGCGGGTTCTCCACTGCGAAGTTGGCGTAGCCGGGGCGGCGCTTGGCCGGCTCGACGCCGAACAGGTTCGAGTAGAAGACGATCGATCCTTCGAGGTCGGAGACGCGAAGGGCGAGCTGGACACGGGACATGGAATGCCTCCTGCTGGTGGACACCGCACTGCTGTCTAGATGAACTTCGAATCAACCCCACTGTTGCACCCTGTTTTGACGTCTGTCAAGGTAGAGAAATGTCGAAGCAGACAATGCCGGTAGTGGACCTCCAAGCGGTCGCCTGCTGCCCCCCGTTGGCGGTCCGCCCCCTTGAGGCCGAGCAGGCGGCGGTGGTCGCGCCGATGTTCAAGGCCCTGGGCGACCCGGTCCGGCTGCGGCTGATGTCGATGATCGCCTCGGTGCCGGAGATGTGCGTGTGCGACCTGACCCCGGCGTTCGACCTGTCCGGGCCGACCATCTCCCACCATCTCAAGGTGCTGCGGGAAGCCGGCCTGGTCGACTCCGAGCGTCGCGGCACCTGGGTCTGGTACCGGGTCAGGCCCGAGGCATTCCGTCAGCTCGGCGCGCTCCTCGACCTGCCCGTCACGACCACTGCTGTCGACGGGTGAGGCTCACCCTCGCCCGGCGTGCCTCGGCCGAGTTCGCCGGCACGGCACTGCTGGTCACCGCCGTGGTCGGCTCCGGCATCGCCGCAGCGCGGATGTCGCCCGGCGACGTCGGGCTTCAGCTCCTGGAGAACGCGATCGCCACCGCCTTCGCCCTGGGCGCGCTGATCCTGATGGTCGGGCCGGTCTCCGGCGCACACCTCAACCCCGTGGTGTCCGCCGTCGACTGGTGGCTCGGCCGACGTACCGGAACGGGTTTGGCCGGCCCGGACCTCGCCGCCTACGCCGCCGCACAGGCCACCGGCGCGATCTGCGGTGCCATCCTGGCGAACCTCATGTTCGACCTGCCGGCCGTCGCCTGGTCGGAGACCGACCGCACGGGCGCGAACCTGTGGTTGGCCGAGGTCGTCGCCACCGCCGGCCTCGTCGTACTGGTCTTCGCCCTCGCCCGCAGCGGACGCACCTCGGTCGCACCCGCTGCCGTGGGCGCCTACATCGGCGCGGCGTACTGGTTCACCTCGTCCACCTCGTTCGCCAACCCCGCCGTCACCATCGGCCGGACCGTCAGCGACACCTTCGCCGGCATCGCCCCCACCTCGGTGCCCGGCTTCGTGATCGCCCAGCTCGTCGGCGGGCTGCTCGCCGTCGCCGCGCTGGCCGCCTGGTATCCCGGTGCCGGGCGCGCTGCCGACGCCGTGCTCATGCCCCGACTACCGCAGGAGACCACCCGCGATGCGTGACAAGCCCTCCGTCCTGTTCGTCTGCGTCCACAACGCCGGCCGCTCGCAGATGGCCGCCGGCTGGCTACGCCACCTCGCCGGTGACACAGTCGAGGTCCGCTCCGCCGGCAGCGAACCCGCCGACCACCTCAACCCCGTCGCCGTCGCGGCCATGCGCGAGGTCGGCGTCGACATCACCGACCAGACTCCGGTCCGTCTCACCTGGGACGCCGCGGAAGCCAGCGACGTCATCGTCACCATGGGCTGCGGCGACACCTGCCCCGTCTTTCCGGGCAAGCGCTACGAGGACTGGCAACTCACCGACCCGGCCGGACAACCCATCGACGTCGTCCGGCAGGTCCGCGACGACATCCGGGCCCGGGTCGGCGCCCTCCTGGCCGAGCTGGAACGGGAGCGATGACCTGCGCCGATCTCGCGGCCAGCGGCCGGGGGTCCGGGTTCAGGTCGCTGGTGGCCGAGGGTTCATGCCGACGTGTGCGCGCCGGACGGCTCCCTGACCGTGAAGGGTGCTTGGAGTAGGGCGGGCAGGTCGCCCAGGGTGGCGAAAGCCGGTCCGCCCCAACGCGGGTCGGTGTCGTTGTGCTCCGTGGTCCGGTAGACGGTCATAGCGACCGCCGCCGCGCCGGCCAGCTCAGCGTCCGCGCCGTCCCCGACGAAGACGCACTCCGCCGGACTGACACCCAGGCGCTCGGCGGCAAGGCGATAGATCGCCGGGTCGGGCTTGGCCAGCCCGACTTCGCAGGAGAAGACCGTGACGTCGAACCGTTGGGCGAGCGGGCCCTGCGACCATGCTTCGGCAGTGTCCGAGGTGGCGTTACTGATGAGGGCCAGCGGATGCCCGTCGCCGCGCAACGCGTCCAGCACGTCCAGGGTGGCGGTCGGGACGCTGCCCAGCACCCGGCGCGCAAGGGCTCGCCGATGCTCACCGGCCCGGGCCCAGCTCGGCCCCGGTCACGCGGAGGAATTCCAACGCTCGGGCGGAAACCGGACGCGTCGGGACATGTGGACGATGATCAGGTGATGAAAAGTAGGTCGCAGGACTCTTCCTGACCTACTTTCCATCACTTGATCATGACAAGCGGCGGTGAGGGGCAGCCTCGGCCCTAGCGGCCGGTGTTGCCCCGGCGGCCCGGGCCGGTGGCGGAGGGCCGGTGACCGATGCGGGGGGCCCGCACCGCTGAGGCGGTGCCGGAGCCCGGCCGGAAGTCCCGGGCGGCAGCGGCCACCATCTCGTCGGGGTCGCTCGTGAGCTTCTGCCGAATGTGCTGCGGGACGACCTCGGAGGTCGCCATCGCCAGTCGGACCTGCACCGAGCGGTCGTCGACAAGGCGGTCCAGGTCCGCCTCGTCCAGCTCAAGCGAACGGACCAGCGCGGCGCGGACGTCGACCACCGGGTCCGCGGCGAGTGCGCTGCGCTGTGCGGCGGTGGTCCGCGGGTTGCGGGCGACCCCCTTGCGTACGCGGGCGGTGCGATCGGCCAGCAGGGTGGTGATCACGTCGGGGTGGTGGGTGTGGGTGGCGAGTCGTTCCCGTACCTCGGGTGAGACGTCCCCGGTCAGCTTGGCGGCCAACTCCGGCTCCAGGTCCCGCCGCTCGGCGAGCAGGCCGCGCAGCTCCTTGTCCGATGCCTCGGACATGGCCCGGCGGATCGACTCGTCGCAGGACGGGTTGCTGGCGACCGCCCAGCGGATCCAGCGGTCGGCGTCCTTGACCAGGCGCATCAGGTTGGCGATCGAGGTGGCGGGGTTTCTCGCCACCGCCTCCCGGACCTGACGATCCTGGTCCCTGGTCAGCGGCCGCAGGGCCTGCGCGGGTGCGTCGGGCCGACCGGCGACGGTCTTGCGGACCACTGCCGACGGGTCGGAGGCCAGGTCGATCAGTGTCATCTGTGGCGTGCTGGGGTCCTGAGCGAGCGCCAGCCGAGCGTCAGCGTCGCCACCGATCGGACGGTGGGCGGTGGTGCCGGTGTCGCCGTGTTGGTCGGCTGCGCCGACGTCCTGCTGTTTCCCCATCGCGCAATCATGTCACGCGCCCGATTTGCCCTTGGCGGGCGCGGGTAGCCGCAGGCCGGACATACCGCCGTCCACCGCCAGCGAGGTGCCGGTCACCGACCCGGTCGCGGGCGACGCGAGGTAGACGACGGCGGCGGCCACCTCGTCGGCGGTCACCAGGCGCCCGGTCGGCTGGCGGGCGGCGAGCTGCCGCTTCTCCGCCGTCGGGTCGGCCGCCCCGGCGAGCAGCCGGGCCACCCACGGGGTGTCGACGGTGCCCGGGGCGACACAGTTGACCCGGACCCCCTCGGTCACCAGGTCGGCGGCCATGGCGAGGGTGAGGGCGTGCACGGCGCCCTTCGACGCCGAGTACAGGGCGCGGCGGGGCAGTCCGACCGTCGCCGCGATCGAGGAGATGTTGACGATCGCGGCGGACGACGACCGGCGCAGGTACGGCAGGGCGACGGCGCTGGTGCGGGCGACGCCGGAGACGTTGACGTCGAGCACCCTGCTCCACTGCTCGTCGTCGTCCTCCTCCACGGTGCCGACCGCTGAGACAGCGGCGTTGTTCACCAGGATGTCGACGCCGCCGAACGCCTCGGCGACCGAGGCGACGGCAGCGGCCAGCGACGACCGGTCGGCCACGTCGGCCCGGACACCGTGGACGCGGGGGTCCTCGGGCAGGCCCGAGACGTCCAGGTCCAGCACGCCCACCCGGGCGCCGGCGTCCAGGAACGCCCGCACGCAGGCGGCTCCGATTCCCGAGGCACCGCCGGTCACCACTGCTACGAGGCCGTCACACCGCATGCTTCTCTCCCATTCCGAGTAGGTGACGCACCGCCGTCAGGACGGCCGTGCGGTCGAGCCCGTCAGACCCAGGCCGGTCCGTCGGGGTACGCGTACGTGGCGAGGCTCTCCGGGCGCATCGTGGCGGAGAAGCCGGGGGCGGTGGGCACGACGTAGTGCCCGTTCTTGATCACCACCGGGTCGACGAAGTGCTCGTGCAGGTGGTCGACGTACTCGACGACCCGGTCACGGGTCGAGCCGGACACAGCCACGAAGTCGAACATCGACAGGTGCTGCACCAGCTCGCAGAGGCCCACTCCCCCGGCGTGCGGGCACACCGGTACGCCGTACTTCGCGGCCAGCAGGAGGATCGCGACGTTCTCGTTCACGCCGCCCACCCGACACGCGTCGATCTGCACGACGTCCACGGCTCCGGCCTGCAACAACTGCTTGAACACCACCCGGTTCGCCACGTGTTCGCCGGTGGCGACCCGGATCGGCCCGCCGTCCGGCGCGCTCGTCGACAGTGCGGAACGGATCGCCGCGTGCGCGAGCACGTCGTCGGGGCTGGTCGGCTCCTCGATCCACCACGGGTCGTACGGCGCGAGTTCCCGCATCCGGGCGACCGCCTCGGCGACGTCCCAGCGTTGGTTGGCGTCGACGGCGATCCGGATGTCCGGGCCGACCGCCGAGCGGGCGATCCTCAGGCGGCGTACGTCGTCGGCGGCGTCCGCGCCCACCTTCAGCTTGATCTGGGTGAACCCGTCGGCCACCGCCTGCTTGGCCAGCCGGATCACCTTGTCGTCCGGGTAGCCGAGCCAGCCGGGCGACGTGGTGTACGCGGGGTAGCCCCGCTCGGCGAGCACGGCGGCCCGTTCGGCCCGACCCGGCTGGGCGGCGCGCAGGATCTCCAACGCCTCGTCGGGGGCGAGGGCGTCGGTGAGGTAGCGCCAGTCGACCAGGTCGACGATCTGCTCGGGGGTCAGGTCGGCGAGGTAGCGCCAGACCGGTTTGCCGGCCCGCTTGGCGACCAGGTCCCACATCGCATTGATCACCGCTGCGGCGGCCAGGTGCATCACACCCTTCTCCGGGCCGAGCCAGCGCAGCTGGGAGTCCTGGGTGAGCGAGCGCGCGAACGCGCCGAGGTCGACGGTGTCCGGGTCGATGCCGACCACGTACGGCACCAGCGCCTCGATCGCCGCCCGGCAGACGTCGTTGCCCCGCCCGATGGTGAAGGTGAACCCGTGCCCGTCCGGGCCGTCGTCGGTGCGCAGCACGAGGTACGCGGCCGAGTAGTCCGGGTCGGGGTTCATCGCGTCGGATCCGTCGAGGTCACGGGAGGTCGGGAACCGGATGTCGTACGTGTCGACGGAGGTGATCACCGCCATCAGGCGCTGCCGAGGGTGCTGCGCTGCCGGCCGAGGCCGTCGATCTCGACCTCCATCACGTCGCCCGCGGCCAGGTACGGGAACCGGCCGGAGAGCGCCACCCCCTGTGGCGTGCCGGTGTTGATGACGTCGCCCGGGTCCAGCACCGTGTACTGGGACAGGTGCCAGACCAGGTACGCCACATCGAAGACCATGTCCTTGGTGCTGCTGTCCTGTCGGGGCTCGCCGTTGACCCAGGAGCGCAGCCGCAACGCCTGCGGGTCGTCGATCTCGTCGGGGGTGACCAGCCACGGACCGAGCGGTTGGAACGTCTCGCAGGACTTGCCCTTCGACCACTGGCCGCCGGAGACGGCGAGTTGGAAGTCGCGCTCGGAGACGTCGTTGGAGAGGGTGTAACCGGCGACGTGCGCGAGGGCGTCGGCCGGGGAGGCGAGGTAGCGGGCCCGACTGCCGATCACCACCGCCAACTCCACCTCCCAGTCGGTCTTCGTGGAGCCGCGCGGGATCAGCACGTCGTCGTACGGGCCGACGACGGTGTTGGGCGCCTTGTAGAAGATGATCGGCGCGGTCGGTGGCTCGGCGCCCGACTCGGCGGCGTGCGCGGCGTAGTTCTGCCCGACGCAGAGCACCACCCCGGGGCGGGCGATCGGCGCGCCGACCCGCTGGCCGGTGATGTCGATCTCGGGCAGGTCGGTGGCCTCGCGGACCCGTTGGACACCGTCCCCGGCGAGGAAGTCCCCGTCGATGTCGGCGGTGAGCGACGAGAGGTCGACGTGCCTTCCGTCGGTGAACAGCACGGGGCGTTCCCGCCCCACGGGCCCGACGCGCATGAACTTCACGAACCAACCTCCAGTGCATAGGTACGAATCGCGGTGTCCGCCAGTACGGCGGTCCGCTCGTCCGGCGACAGCTCACCCAGGCAGGCGTGCAGCGCCGTCCACGCCTCGTCGTACGTGGCGACGAGCTCGCAGACGGGCCAGTCGGAGCCGGCCATCAACCGCTGCGGGCCGAACAGGTCCAGCGCGGTGAGCCACTGGTAGTCGGCGGTCCACAGGTGGTGGTGCGCGTCGATGATCACGGCGTGGGCACCTCCCTCGGCAGCAGACCCTCGGCCTTCAGGTCCGCCCACAACGCGCCGGGCACCTCCCACTCGACCATCGCCACGTTGTCGGCGACCTGCTCCGGGTTCCGGGCACCGACCACCACGCTGGCGACCGCCGGGTGGCCGAACGGGAACTGGATCGCCGCCGCCCGCAGCGGCACGCCGTGCCGCTCGCACACCGACCGGATCGCGGTGGCCCGGTCGAGCAACGCCTGGTCAGCCGGGGCGTAGTCGTAGGGTGCGCCCGGCCTCGGGTCGGCCAGCAGCCCCGAGTTGTAGACACCGGCGGCGAGGACCGAGATGCCCCTCTCCTGGCACAGCGGCAGCAGCTCGTCGAGGCCGGACTGGTCCAGCAGCGTGTACCGGCCGGCGAGCATGAAGCAGTCGAAGTCCCCGGCCCGGGCCAGCTCGACGAGCGCCGGGGCCTGGTTCATCCCCGCGCCGACCGCGCCGATCTCGCCGGCCTCCCGCAGCCGCGCGAGCACCGGGTACGCCTCGGTGATCGCCTCGGCGAGGTGGTCGTCCGGGTCGTGGAGGTGCGCGATGTCGATCCGGTCCAGCCCCAACCGGGCCAGGCTCTCGGTGAGCGAGCGGCGCACCCCGGCGGCGGAGAAGTCGAACCGTGGGGTCAGGTCGGTCGGCTCGGCCCAGAACTCCTGCCCGTCGTCACCACCGGGGACGAGCAACCGACCGACCTTGGTGGAGAGGGTGAACGCGTCGCGTGGCTTCTCGGCGAGGACCGCCCCTGCCCGCCGTTCGGAGAGCCCGCAGCCGTAGAGCGGGGCGGTGTCGAAAGAGCGCAGCCCGAGGTCCCAGGCCGCCGCGACCGTCGCGTGGGCGACGTCGTCACCGACGGCGTCGAACATCCCACCGATCGGGGCGAGGCCGAGCCCGAGCCGGGTCACCACCACGTCGGTACGCCCCACCGTCACCCGTTCGGTGGCCCTCACGCGACCACCCCCTGTCCGTCGTGGATGAACCTGATCACCGACTGGCTCATCCGGTCGTAGTCGTGATCGTTGTCCAGTTCCCCGACAATGGCGAACTCCCGCATCACAGCGATCCGGTCGGCGAGGGTGACCATCTCCGGCAGGTCCGACGAGATCAGCAGGATGGCCATGCCCCGCGCGGCGAGGCCGGCGATCAACTCGTGGAAGGCCGCCTTGGTGCGGACGTCGATGCCGACTGTGGGTTCGTCGATGATGAGCACGTCGCATTCGGCAGCCAACCACTTGGCCAGGCTGACCTTCTGCTGGTTGCCGCCGGAGAGCTGACCGGCGAGTTGACCGGGCGAGGCGAGTCGGATGCCGAGCCGGTCGGCGTACTCGTCGACAAGCGCCCGCTCACCCCGGTCCCGGACCAGCCCGAGCCGGGCCAGTCGGCGCCACACCGTGACGGCCGTGTTGCGGGCGACGGTCTGGTCGAGGAAGAGGCCCTCCTCCTTGCGGTTCTCGGTGACGTAGCCGATCCGGTGCCGGTGCAGGGCGTCGCCCACGTCCCGGATCCGCGCCGGCCGTCCGTGCACCCGCACCTCGCCGGCGGTGATCCGATCGAGGCCGAGCAGCGCCTTGGCCAGCTCGCTGCGGCCCGCGCCGACAAGCCCGTACAGGCCGAGGATCTCACCGGGGCGGACGGCGAGTGTGACGTCGTGGTGGCCGGCGGTGGTGGCGACGTGGTCGAGCGCCAGCGCCGGTTCGGCGTCCGCGTCGACTGTGCGGTCGGGAAGGTGCACCTGCTGGTACGCCCGGCCGACCATCAGGTCGACGATCTGCTCGCGGGTGTGGTCGGCGAGGGGCTCGGCCTCGGCGACGCTGCGCCCGTCGCGCAGCACCGTCACCGTGTCGGCGACGGCGAAGACCTCCTCCAGTTTGTGGCTGACCAGCACCGTCGCGTGACCCCGCTCGGACAGCCGACGCACGATCCCGTAGAGGCGGTCGGCCTCGTCGTTGGTCAGCGACGCGGTCGGCTCGTCGAGCAGCAGCACCGTCGAGTCGGCCGACAACGCCTTGGCGATCTCCACCAACTGCATCTGGGCCACCGACAGCCGGGACACCGGCAGGTCGGGGTCCAGGTCCAGGTCCAGCAGGTCCAGGCACCTACGTGCCTCGACGCGCAGCGCCTCCCGGTCGAGCAGACCGGCGCGGCGGGGCAGGTGTTGCAGGCAGATGTTCTCCGCGACGCTGAACGCGGGGATCAGGTTCCGCTCCTGGTGCACCACGCCGATGCCGGCCCGCTGCGCGTCCTGCGGATTGCCGAGCTGCACCGTACGCAGGTCCCCGTCCGGCCCGGGCAGCCGCAGTCGCCCGCCGTCCGGCCGGTACACCCCGGTCAGGATCTTGATCAGGGTGCTCTTGCCGGCACCGTTCTCGCCGAGCAGCGCGTGCACGCTGCCGGCGGTCACCGCCAGCGTCGCCTCATCCAGGGCACGCACCCCGGGGAACGTCTTGACCAGGTTCTCGGCGGACAACACGACGCTCATCGCCGACCTCCGGAGAGCTTGTCGCGGAACTGTCCGAGCAGCACCGCGCCGAGGACGACAGCGCCGATGATGAGGTCCACCCACCGCCTGTTGATGTCGAACTGCGACTGGCTGACGTCGACCAGGCGGACCAGGAAGGCCGCCAGGACCGTGCCGGTCACACTGATCATCCCGCCGGCCAGGGCCACCCCGCCGATGATCGGCGCGGCGAAGCTGGGCAGCAGCAGGTCGTCGCCGATGGAGGCGTTCACCGAGCCGAAGGCGGCCACCACGATCACCGCGGCGAACCCGGCCAGCAGCCCGGACAGGGTGTGGGCCAGCACCAGCGCGCGGTCGTTGGAGATGCCCGACAGCCGGGCCGCGAACGGGTTGCCGCCGGAGGCGAGCAGGTGCCGCCCGGGCACGGTACGCCGGAAGAAGAGCGCGACCGCGACGGCGACGACGACTGCCAGCAGGAACACCACTGGCACCCCGGCCACCGATGCCTGCCCGAACTCCCGCAGCCCGGGCGAGTAGCCCTGGTAGGTGCCGGTGCCGTTCACCCCGTACCGCAGGCCCTCCAGGATCGTCATGGTGGCGAGGGTGACGATGAACCCGTTGATCCGGGTGAAGATCACCAACAGGCCGTTGACCAGCCCGACGGCCGCACCGAGGGCCAACGCGGCGAGCACCGCGACCGGGGCGGGCAGGCCCGCGTCGATCATCAGCCAGCCGGAGGCCATCGCGCAGAACCCGGTGAGTACGCCCACCGAGAGGTTCATCTGGCCGACGGCGAGCACCACCAGCTGGGCCAGGCCGATCACGATCGGCAGGGCGAGGAAGCGCAGGAACGCGTCCAGGGTGCCGGCGGTGAGCAGGTTGAAGTCGGTGGCTACCGCGAGCGCGGCGAACCCGACGGCGGCGATCACCGCGAGGGTGAACTCGTTGGTCCGGACCAGGCTCCTCATGAGCTCGACACCGCCCTTCGCTCGGCGATCACCGCTCGGAGCCGGTCCAGCGACAGCGCCGCGAGCAGGACCAGTCCGATGTAGAGCTTCAGCTCCTCCAGGGAGAACTGGAGCAGGTTGAGGCCCTTGTAGATGACCTGGGTGAGGGTCGCGCCGAGCGCGGTGCCGAGGACGCTCACCGCGCCACCGGCGAGCAGCGTGCCACCGAGCACCGGTGCCAGGAACGACGGCAGCAGGAACGACTCCCCGATGTTCGCGGAGAACGCACCGTTGTTGGCGGCGAGCAGGAAGCCGGCCAGCGCGGCGAGCAGCCCGCTCAACGCGTGGGCGGCGACGACCCGACGGTGCGTGGGAATGCCCGACAACTCGGCGGCGACGGTGTTGGAGCCGGTCATCAGGATCTCCCGGCCCAGCCGGGCGCGCCGGAACAGCAACCCGACGCCGAGCGCCGCCACCACCGCGATCGGCACGACAAGGGGGATCCGGGGGCCGCAGACCTCGCCCATGCAGTAGTCGGCGAAGGTGTCGAAGCGCAGGGCGGACAGCCCGCTCGGCTGCACAGCGAACGACACCCCGCCGGTCGCCCAGGTGTAGAGGATGGTGACCAGACCCAGCAGCCCGAAGTCGAGCGCGAGGGTCACCACGAACGAGTTGACACCGGTCTTGGCGATCAGCAGGCCGGCGAGCGCGCCGATGCCCGCACCGACGACGAGGCCCACGAGCAGCCCGACCAGCAGGGGTACGCCGAGCCGGTCGTACGCCAGGCCCATCGCGAAGGTGGACAGCGCTGCCATCCGACCGACCGCCATGTTCATGTGCCCGAGCGACAGCACCGCGAGCTGGGCGAGACCGACCACCGCGTACACGCTGATGTCGGCCTGCAGCGGCGCCAGGGTGAGCTTGGGGTTGAGGAACGCGGGGGTGAGCGACGAGAAGAGGACGACAAGCACGGCGATGACGATGACCAGGCCCAGCCGGGGGTTCGCCCAGACCGGCAGGGCCCGGGTCGGCGGCCTGGGTTCGGCGGCCGGAGGGGCCGACGGGGCCTCCGGCGCGGTTTGCGTCTTCACGCCACCCTCCTGTCCTCGATCGCGTCGCGGTCCCAGTCGATGCCGAGGCCCGGCTCGCCGGGGGCGAGCGCGTGACCGTCGACGATCGCGATCTCGGTCCGGGTGATCGCGCGCAGTTGCGGGATGTGCTCGACATAGCGGCTGTTCGGGACCGCCGCGCAGAGGCTCACGTGCAGCTCCATCAGGAAGTGCGGGCAGACCACCACGTTGCAGGCCTCGGCCAGGTGCGCGACCTTGAGCCACGGGGTGATGCCACCGATCCGTGCGACGTCGACCTGGACGATGCCGGCGGCCTGGCGACGCAGGTACTCGGCGAACTGGCCGATCGAGTACATCGACTCGCCCACCGCGACCGGGATGCTTGTCGCGCGGGCGAGCAGCTCGTGCCCGGCGACGTCGTCGGCCGGCAACGGCTCCTCGAACCAGGCGAGCCGGTGCGGTTCCAGCAGCCGGGCTCGGCTGATCGCCTCGGCGGCGGTCAGTGACTGGTTGGCGTCGACCATCACGTCGAAGCCGTCGCCGAGGGCCGCCCGGACCGCGCCGATGCGGGCGGCGTCCTCGGCCGGGTCGGGCTTGCCGACCTTGAGCTTGACGCCGGGCCAGCCGGCCGCCTGGGACGCCTTCGCGCCGGCGACCAGCTCGTCCTCGGTGAGGTGCAGCCAGCCACCCTCCGTGTCGTACAGCGGGATCCGCTCCTTGGCGCCGCCGGCCAGCACCCACAGGGGCAGGCCGGCGGCGCGGGCGCGCAGATCCCACAGCGCGGTGTCGACGGCTGCCAGCGCCAACGAGGTGATGGCGCCGACGGCGGTGGCCCGGGTGGCGGCGTGCAGGTCACGCCAGATCGCCTCCACCCGGGTCGCGTCCCGGCCGACCAGGTGTGGCAACAGGTAGTCGCGCAGCAGCGCGAGCACCGCGGTGCCGCCGGTCCCGATCGTGTACGAGTAACCGGTGCCGTGCCCGCCGTCGGTGGTGCGCAGCTCGACGAAGACCGTCTCCTGCTTGAGGAACGCCTGCACCGCGTCGGTGCGGACGGTCTCGACGGGGATGTCGACGAGGTACGCCTCGGCTGTGGTGATCGTCGACATCAGTTGCACGTGAGGAGGTTGCCGTCGAACTTCTTCTTCAGCTCCTCGGTGGTCGCGGTGCGGTCGCTCTCGTAGCCGTCCAGGTTGTCCTTGGTCACCACGAACGAGCCGGAGTCGATGGTCACCCCGGGCTCGGAGATGGTGCAGCCGCCGCTGAGCTTCATCAGCGCGTACGAGCCGACGCGGGCCTGACCGACCGGGTTCTGCAGGACGGTGGCGGCGACCGACCCGCCACGGATCCCGTCGATGACGATCGGGTCGTCGTCGATGGCGACGACCTTGATGGGGAGCTTCGACTGGCGGACCCCCTCGGCGGAGGCGACCGCCGGGTTGTAGGCGGTGTTCACGATGGCCTGGATCTGTCGACCCTTGGCGGCGAGCAGGTCGGCAACCGCCTTCTGGGCGCTCTGCAGGTCCTTGTCGATGTCGGTGACGCTCTGCACGAGCACCACCTTGCCGCCGGTCTCGCCGACCGCCTTCTCCACGCCCTGGATCCGGCGCTGGGTGTTGGAGTCCACCTTGTTGCCGGTCAGGTGCACCAGGTTGCCCTGGCCGCCCATCGCGTCGATGGCGGCCTTGGCGCCCTTGTACGCGGCGACCTCGACGTCGGTGGAGAGGCAGAAGTCGGCCTTGTTGGCCCCGGCGGGGCAGGAGGCCAGCGAGGCGACCGGGAAGCCCTGCCGCTTGAGGTCCTCGAAGGTGGAGTTGATGTTGTCCGGCGAGACGCCGAAGACCCCGAAGGCGTTGTAGCCCTGCGCGGCCAGGGACTTGAGCACGTCGTTCTGCTTGGTCTGGTCCCAGCCGGCCGTCTCGTTGAAGGTCACGTCGCCGAGCGCGAGCTCCGACTTGGCGGTGGCCCCGGCGTCCCTCCAGGGCTGGAAGTACGGGTGTGAGCCGCCGGGGACGAGCGCGACCTTGACCTGCCCTGGCTCCCGACCCCCGGCTTCGGTGTCGGTGGTGTCGCTCTTCTTCGTGCAGGCCACAGTGGTGCTGGCGAGAGCCAGAACGGTGAGGCCGGAGCCGATCCGGGACAACATCGTGCGCGACATGTTCGTCTCCTCGCGGGTGGTGGGGTGAGACGGCGGCGGGCGAGCCTATTTCCTATAGGATGTTGCTTTGCTAGTGTGTACTCGCTCACACGAACACAGTCAAGGGGTTGTTGAGGAGACGAGATGGCCCAGCAGGAAGCTCGCGAGGGCCGACTCCGTCCCGCCCGTCGGCTCACCCTCGCCGAGGACGTGTACGAGTCGATAAAGACCCTGGTCATGGACCACATCCTGACTCCCGGCGAGCGGGTGAACATCGACGCTCTCGCCCGGGAGCTGGACGTCTCCCCCACCCCGGTGCGCGAGGCGCTCGCCCGGTTGGAGGCCGACGGCCTGGTCCGCAAACGCCCGCTGTCCGGCTACTCCACCACGCCCCTGCTGACCCGCGCCGAGTTCGACGACCTCTTCGAGGTTCGCCTGCTGTTGGAGGGCGCCACCGCCGGCCGGGCCGCCGCACACGCCTCCGCCGAGCAGCGGCAACGGATCAGCGCCGAGGCGGCGACGACGATCGACGTGGAGGCCGGCGACGGATATCGCCGGCACGCCGCCTTCACCGCGCTGGACGCCACCTTCCACGACCTGATCGCCGAGGTCGCCGGCAGCCCACTGCTGCGGGACAGCATCACCCGGCTGCACCCGCACCTGCACCTGCACCGGCTGTACTTCCCGGTCACCGGCGCTCCGGACACCAACACCGAGCACCAACGCATCGCCGCCGCCATCGCCGAGGGCGACTCCGACGCCGCCGCCGAGGCGATGCGGGCGCACCTGACCGCCGCCCGGGAGCGCCACCTGCCCGCCTTCGACCAGCTTCCCGCCCCCGGCGCACCGCACGACCCGGTGTGACCCGCCCCGACCCGTCCGAGGAGCCGCCGTGCGGATAGCCCTCTTCATCACCTGCGTCAACGACATCGCGTACCCGGCCACCGGCATCGCTGTCACCCGCATCCTGCGCCGGCTCGGCCACACCGTCGACTTCCCGACCGGCCAGACCTGTTGCGGGCAGATGCACGCCAACACCGGCTACCGGGCCGAGGCGATGCCGATGGTGCGCAACTACGTCGACGCCTTCGACGGGTACGACGCCGTCGTCGTGCCGTCCGGGTCGTGCACCGCGATGATCCGCGACCAGTACCCCCGGATGCACCCACCCGCCACGTCGGTGGCCGCCCGCACCTACGAGCTGTCCGAGCTGCTCATCGACGTCCTCGGCGTCACCGACGTGGGCGCCGAGTTTCCGGAGCCGGTGACCTACCACCCCACCTGCCACGGCCTGCGGTTGCTGCGGTTGGGCGACCGGCCGCTGACACTGCTGCGCCAGGTACGCGGGATCGACCTGGTCGAGCTGGGCGACGCCGAGGAGTGCTGCGGCTTCGGCGGCACGTTCGCTCTGAAGAACCCGGACGTCTCCACAGCGATGCTCACCGACAAGTGCGCCCGGGTCCGCGAGAGCGGCGCTCGCGTGCTCGCCGCCGCCGACAACTCCTGCCTGGCCCACATCGGAGGTGGCCTCGACCGCCACCGCTCGGGCGTACGGGCCCTGCACTACGCCGAGATCCTCGCCGCGACCGGGGCCCCTTCGTGAACAGCCAGGTCGCACCGGCCACCGGAGGCGGACGGATCCGCACGCCACTGCCCTTCCCCACCATGGCGAAGCCGGCAGTCGCCGACCAGCAACTGCGGGCCAACCTGCACCGGGCCACCCGCACCATCCGCGGCAAACGCGCCCGGGTTGTCGACGAGGTGCCCGACTGGGAGGCCCTGCGCGACGCCGGCTCCGCGATCAAGGCGGACGTCCAACGCCGGTTGCCGGAGCTGCTGGAGCAGTTCGAGGCATCCGCCACCGTTGCCGGCGCCACAGTGCACTGGGCCCGGGACGCGGCCGAGGCCTGCCGGATCGTTGTCGAGTTGACCCGGGCCACCGGGGCCGACGAGGTGGTCAAGGTCAAGTCGATGGCCACCCAGGAGATCGAGCTCAACGAGGCCCTGGCGGCGGCCGGGATCGCCGCGTACGAGACCGACCTGGCCGAGCTGATCGTGCAGCTCGGCGACGACAGCCCCTCGCACATCCTGGTGCCGGCGATCCACTACAACCGGACCCAGATCCAGGAGATCTTCAAGCGGCGCATGCCGGACGCGCCGGCCGACCTCAGCGACGAGCCGGCCGCCCTGGCCGAGGCGGCCCGCGCGCACCTGCGCCGGCGTTTCCTCTCGGCCCGGGTCGCCGTGTCCGGTGCCAACTTCGCCATCGCCGACACCGGCACGCTGGTGGTGGTGGAGTCCGAGGGCAACGGGCGGATGTGCCTCACGCTGCCGGAGACGCTGATCAGCGTGGTGGGCGTCGAGAAGCTGCTGCCGACCTTCACCGACCTGGAGGTCTTCCTGCAACTGCTGCCGCGCTCCTCGACCGGCGAGCGGATGAACCCGTACACCTCGATGTGGACTGGCGTCACCCCCGGGGACGGCCCGCAGGACGTGCACGTGGTGCTCGTCGACAATGGCCGGTCCGCGGTGCTCGCCGACCCGGTGGGGCGGCCGGCGCTGTCCTGCATCCGCTGCTCCGCGTGCCTCAACGTCTGCCCGGTGTACGAGCGGGCCGGCGGGCACGCGTACGGCTCGGTGTATCCGGGGCCGATCGGGGCGATCCTGTCGCCGCAGCTGACCGGCGTGGCCGACAACGCCTCCCTGCCGTACGCGTCGACGCTCTGCGGCGCCTGCTACGACGCCTGCCCGGTAAAGATCAACATTCCGGAGATCCTGGTCCACCTCCGCCAGCAGGCCCCGCACCCGGTGGCGGAACGGACAGCCATGCGCGTCCTGTCCTGGGTGATGCGCAGCCCTCGGCGCTGGGCCGCCGCCCTGCGGCTGGCCCGCACCGGCGCGGGACCGCTCGGCGCGTACCGCGAAAAACGCACCGGCGCCCGGACGCTGCGCCGGCTGCCCTGGCCCGCGTCGGCGTGGACCCGGTCGCGGGACCTGCCGCTGCCCGCGCCGCAGACCTTCCGCGAGTGGTGGGAGCAGCAGTGAGCGCGCGTGACGAGATCCTGGCGCGGCTGCGCACGGCCCTGGCCGACAACCCACCGCCGGTGCCGGTGCCCCGCCGATACCGGCGGGCCGACGACCGCCCCGACCTGGTCGAGGTCCTCGTCGACCGGTTGGTGGACTACCGGGCGACCGTCCACAGTGGGTTTGCCGCCCTGGCCGGTCTGCTGGCCGAGGTCGACCGGCTCGCCGTGCCCACCGATGTCCCCGCCGACTGGTTGGTCGGCCACGCCGGGCGGGTGCACCGCGACGCTCCCCCGCTGACACCGGCCGAGCTTGACACCATGGACGCGGTCCTCACCGGCTGCGCCGTGGCGGTCGCCGACACCGGCACGATCATCCTCGACGCCGGCCCGACGCAGGGACGGCGAGCGCTCACCCTGGTGCCCGACCGGCACATCTGCGTCGTCCGCGCCGATCAGGTGGTGGGCCTACTGCCGGAGGCGCTGACCCGGCTCGACAGGCGCGCGCCCCAGACCTGGATCTCGGGCCCGTCGGCGACGAGCGACATCGAGTTGAACCGGGTCGAGGGTGTGCACGGCCCACGCCGGCTGGAGGTGGTGCTTGTCGATGCCGATCGCCGGGGACGCTGACGCGGGACTCACCCACCACGACGCACGGCAGCGCGATTCCCGAAACCTTCGGCGACCTTCCACGAGTTGTCGTACGACACGTCGCAGCCAACGCGATTGCCCTGACGTGGCGCAATCCCGGAGTTGACGCGTGGATCCCGACTGGCTGGAGTCCTGGTGCGAGGATCCACGTCAGGCAGTCACCAGCACCGCGGCGGCGAACTCGTCGGTGGCGCATGTGAGGATGCCGGCATGGAACAGCCACTGAGTCGGCAGGCGGCCTCGGACGCGGTAGGCGACAAGGGATGGCGATATCTGCTCGGCGCGTTGCGCACGTCGGTCCCGGTCGGCTCATTGGCTCAGGCCGCCGAGGTGGCGGCGCGCGTGGTGGCGGCGTGCGGCAGCGACGCCGATGGCCACCTACGCGCTGATATCCGGTCAGACCGGATGGTCTTGACCCTGCAGTCGTTGGATCAGGCGGCGGTTACCGCTTGCGATATCGACCTCGCTCATCGGCTTTCCGACGCCGTGCGGGACGTCGGACTACGGACAGAGCCTGAGATTGGTACGGCAGCGCCGCGGTCGGTCCAGCTCGTGGAGATCGCTCTCGACGCGCTCGACATCGCAGCGGTCCGGCCGTTCTGGAAGGCCGTGCTTGGCTACACGGACGAGGCGGGAGCCGACGGTCCCGAGGATCCGATCGTCGACCCGGTCGGGCAGGGTCCGGCGCTGTGGTTCCAGCAGATGGATCAGCCTCGCCCGGACCGCAACCGCATCCACCTCGACATCTGTGTTCCGCACGACGAGGCGCCACGGCGGATCGAAGCGGCGCTGACGGCAGGTGGCCTACTCGTGTCCGCGTCTGGTGCTCCCGCGTTCTGGGTGCTCGCGGATATCGAGGGCAACGAGGCGTGTGTGACGACCTGGCAGGGCCGAGACGACTCGTAGTGCGGGCTGACCGGCCTGGTCAGGTCACGTTACACCGGGACCCGCAGTAGGGGCAGAAGGCGCGCTTCGCGGACCATCCTTCTGCCCGCCGTTGCCTGCTGTTGAGGTGGCGCGGGCGGCGCGGTGGGCGGCCACGCGCGAGCGGTTCGCGCAGGAGGCATCGCAGTAACGGCGGGCCGGTCCGGGGCCGTAGCGCAGAACCGCGTGCACGCACCGGGAGGCCGCGCATTCCGCCAGCACGTCAACTCCGTGTTCGGCGACCATGATGCTCAGCCCCATCGCTCCGGAGGCAACCAACCATCCACCCCATGTTGATCCGGGTGCGTCGACATGCAGGTGCAGCGGCAGCTCGCCGTGGCCGACGAGCCGCGGGCGTGCGGTGCGGGCGAGCAGCTCGTTCAGTCGCTCCACAATCTGTTGCTCGTCACCGGCGACGGCGAAGACCCGGGCCAGATCGGATCGGGCCGCCCGGGCGTCGACCAGGTCCGCGTCGCGGACCGTGACCGGCTCGGGTTCGCCGAAGGCCACCAGCAGGTCCCGGAGCTGCGTCGGCGTCGTGAGGAAGTCACCGTGCCGCTCACCAGGAGCGGTGTTCACCAACGCAACCGCCAGGCGAGCCCAGCGAGTGGATTCGAATCGCGTCTCTGCGCTCACCTTGTTACGGTACCAACCATGCAAACCGTTACCGACGTTGTCGCCGACGGTCGCCTGGGAGGCGCGGCCACACGCCTGCTGGCCGCAGCCACCCTGTCCCGCCTCGCTGACTCGGCGGCGGGAATCGCCGTGACACTTGTCGTGATCGCCCGCACCGATGACGTTCGACTCGCAGGGCTGGTGGTTGCCGCCTTCGCACTGCCGACTCTGCTCACCGGTCCGGTCCTCGGCGCACTACTCGACAAACTGCGGACAAAGCGGCCCCTGTTCATCGCCAATCAGCTCATCCTTGCCGCGACACTCACCGGGGTGCTGGTCCTGGCAGGTCGGTCGCCGAACATCCTGCTCATCGCGCTGGGTCTCCTCGCCGGACTTACCGCACCCGTGTTGACGGGCGGTTACAGCAGCATCCTGCCGCAGGTCCTCCCACCGGCCCGACTGCCGCGCGGCAACGCCGCGGACGCCGCAAGCTACAACATCGCCGGTCTCGGAGGACCGGCGTTGGCTTCCGCCATCGCCAGCACCGCTGGCGCTGGGGCAGCGCTCGCCAGCGTCGCCGCCATCGCCGCCATCGGCGTGGCACTCATCCTCAGCGCACCGATGCCGAACCCCAGCACGGCAGCCGCCGAAGGCGACGGCAGGGAATCTCTGCCGGCCGCCCTGCGCGACGGTGTCCGGCTCGTCATGCGAGAACCACTGCTGCGCGCGACGACAATGACGACAACTCTCAGCCACACCGTGCAAGGGCTGCTGCCGGTGACGCTGCCCCTGCTCGCACTCCAACTCGGTTACCCGGCCGAGCACGGTGGCTGGATACTCACCGCGATCAGCTTCGGCGCCCTGATCGGCTCGTTGGCGTCCGCGCGCCTGCTCATCCGCGTCCAACCCCGCACGGCATTGATCGGGGCGCTGGTCTGCCACGGCTCGGGCGTGGCCGCCATCGCTGCCGCACCCACCCTGTGGTTCGCGTTGCCCTTCGCCGCACTCGCCGGACTCGCGAGCGGTCCCGTCCTCGCGGCCACCATGGCGATCCGGCAACAGTGCACACCTGCCCACCGCTACGCCCAGATCGTCGCCACCGGCGCCAGTATCAAAACCGGCGGTTACGCACTGGGCGCCGCCGCCACCGGGCTACTCGCCGCCCACCTCACGGCACGGCAGATCGTCTTCGTCGTCGCCGGCGTCCAACTGCTCGCACTCGTTCCGCTGCTCGCCGGCCGTCAACGGATCGGGCCGTCGCACGCGAAGCCCCGGCCGGCATGAGCCCGCACCGGCCGGCGGTTCCTCCGTCAGTTGGCGACCGGTCAGCCGCTGCTTACCGCTTGGCCCCTGTTGAATTCGAGACCATCATGCACCCACCGGCCAGTCAGGCCGCGTGACTACACCTGTCACCTGCTGGTGCAGCAGAACCGTTTGGCACTGGGCATTACTCCCTCGTGACGGAGCCGGTTGAAGATGCCGCCCAGGAGCTACCGCCCGAAACCGTGTGGCAGATGCTGCTCGACGAACATGCGCCACCACACGACGAAGCGCGAAGCTGGCTTTCCTCCGCCTTCTGGCCTCTGCTTCAAGCCGCGTACGCCGAACCGGTGCTGCGGTCGGCGTACCCTCGGACACCCCTGAACACACTGGTGCCGGGGCCTGGCCCACACATATTGGACATTCCGGCGGAGGGGCGGCGGCCGACCGTGGCGGTCGGGTCCGACGGCTGGTACTCCGTTTTCAGCCGTCGCACCCCGGACAGCGAGTGCCTCTTGCAGACCAGGGATCCGGTCGAGGCGGCGGCACTCCTGGCGCGCCTGTACGTGGAGAGCCTAGCTTGATCTTTAACCTGCGGGGCGGTGGCATCGACCCCGACTGATCATGGAGACAGCCCTTCTTCGATCATTCCTCTTGTCCAGGGAAGAAGTCGCAAACCAAGGGCTGTCTGGTGATCAGAGTGCACGATGCCGGGACGAACGGTGGGGTCGGCCGGCTGGCGGCGTTCCGGCGTGAGTTCCACGCCTGTCTGACCGCTCGCCGGGACGCGTGGGACCAGCCCAGCAGCACGGCATCAAGCGCGCCGAGGAGGGCCGCCCGAAGGGCGCCGACACATCCGAGCCCGAGGCGCCCAAGAAGACCAACCCCTGGGACGGCGACGGCCTGGGCAATGGCAACCACAAGCCTTCGTCCACCCTGGCCGGCAAGAAGCTCTTCCCGTCCGGCACCACGAAGACCAACCCACCGGCCTAGCCACCGAACCCACGGAAGACCCATGGAAGTCAACGATTACGTATGGCTCAGCCCCCGGATCATCGACCAGGTCGCACCCAAGATCAGCCCGAAGTACCGGTCGATGGTCCTGATGGCCAGAGGCGCCGGCGCCTGGGACCACGCGATCACGACGCTCGTCGGCGCCCTGTCGGAGGAGGACGTCGTGATCACCACGGCGGAGAAGGACGCGCTGCGGGAGCTCATGGAGTACCTCCGGGAACCTCTGACGCGCCTGGAGCAGATCCGGACCTCGGACTGACGGCCGGAGCGTAGATCGGGCCTCTCGAACCCTGCACCGTGTCGACCAGCGGGCGTTTCAGACCTGGCCCGATCTCGGCGAGCATGTCGATGGCGACATTCACCGAACGGTAGATCTCGGGATCCGACTGCGGAAGGTATCAAGATTTTGAGGCGGCCCACAGGAACCTGACGCACGGGACCCGCGATGTCAGAGGCGGTGAGTAGCTTCTACGCAACACGGACCACACGCCGGAGGAAAGCCGCAGATGGAACTACCGCTCAGGCGAGTCGAGCGAATCGCGACGCCGGTCATGTTCGTGGCTGCCAAAGACGGATCAGACGAGATCGGGCCAGCCTGGGACCACTTGGAGACCCTGCTCGGGTCGCTGCGCGGGCGCACATTCCTCGGCGTGTTCGACAACTCCGGCATCTACCGCTGCTGCGTCCAGATCCGAGCTGGCGACGACAGTGACCGACTCGGCCTGCAATCAGGCGTCGTGCCAGGAGGTCAATACCTGACCGCGACCGTGCGTGGTCCCCAACCTGCCGCCTACGCCCTGCTGACCCCGACCTTCGAACAGCTGCGGCGCTCCGGAGACCCAGACGACGCCCGCCCCAACATCGAGCACTACCGCCGTCACGACCGGATCGACCTGCTCATGCCGATACGAGGCAGAGCCTGAACCGACCGACCGCTCTCAAGCTCAGCCACAGCAGCGCGATGAGGCTGAAGCAGCCGCCGGAAGGGCGTGGCACGAGACCCGGCTCGTCTCTGGCGAAGGGCCCGAAGACTAGAGGCGTGATGAGACTGCGGTTGTACAAGGCTCGTGAACGGCAGCGCGTCATCGATCCTGCCGATCTCACGCTCACCTACTTCGCGATCGACCCCGAAACGAAGCCAGTCTTCGAGCACAACGGCGTAATGGTGTGGGTCGGCCAGCGCTGAAGCCTGGGATTCGCCAAGACCAAGCCGAACGACCCGTAACCGCGTCTGGCGGGGACTCCCTGACCTTCCCGTTACTTCTCGCTGTCGAGCATGCCCATCATCGGCGCCGCGTACCGCTCGCCGGAGGCGGCACCGGCCGGCACGGCCCGCTCGATCTCGTCGAGTGCCTCCCGGTCCAGCACCAGATCGGCCGCGGCCAGCGACTCGGTCAGCCGGTCGCGTCGCCGCGCGCGGACGAGCGGCACGATCTGTCCGCCCTGCGCGGCGACCCAGGCGATCGCCACCTGGCTGGTGGTCGCCCCCAGCCGCTGCGCGACCCGGCCCAGCGCCTCCAAGCGATGCGCCAACGAGCCGGCCAACTCTCCAGAACCCTTGCGGGCATCACCCCAGAACAGCTGACCGATGCACGCGACGCCTGCTGGCACATAGCCTCAAACCGGCCCACCGCGCCCGCAGCTCCCCGACCTGGGAGTTTCCAGTCGTACCAGACCTCCTGGTCGTAGTCGGGGTTCGGTGCGATCCATTTGTGGGAACCGTCGCTGTAGTGGAACTTCTCGTCACCCGGCCGCAGGATGCTCACCGAAGCCAGCCGAGGAAGCGTCACCTCTGACAGCCTGGAAACGGCATGATCTTGGGGCCCCGCGGGCTCCTGCCCCCTCGCTTATGAGTTCTGGGCACCTCGTCCGGCGATGTCCGTTCAGGTCTGCGGCCTCGGTCGACCGTGCGCGCTCGACTGTCGGTGGCTGCCTTCGTCCGGGCCGGTTCTGTCGCCGTTGCCGTCGACGACGATGCGGTAGTGGGAAGCGCCCGGCCTATTCCTATTGCCCGAGGTCCCAGTCGTATCGCTGGACACCGAACTCCGCCGTGGCCTGCTCCATGGCCTCAGCAACGGAGTCGTGCAAGGTGTCGGTCATCTCCTCGCCGCTGTCGTCGCAGTAGAACAGGTAGGCCCGTGGTTCATCGCCGTCGTACTGCGCGATGCGCAAGATCACTGGGTGCGGCACCTCGACACGGTGTCCGTCGGCGTAGCCGTAGTAGTGACGGGTGAACCCGGTAGGCCGATGCTGCGGCCCCAACCGCACCTCAGCCAAAATGTTGGGCGCCACCACGCCGATCATGATAGTGCTGCTGTACGCAAGTAGAAAGGCCACCTCCCGAACCCGGGAAGTGGCCTTTGACCTACGTGGGCGATGCTGGTATCGGCCCAGCGACCTCTTCGGTGTGAACTCTCGGCGAGCCGGTCCGATCGGGTGTCATCCGAGGTCGTACGGCGTGCTGGGGTCGCTTCGGGTCGGGTTCGGTGGGCAAAGTTGCTGTACTTCGCTGCTGTACTGCTCGTCGACGAGGAACTGTCTGAAGTGGGTGCGCATCTCCAGCCAGTGGCGGTGTTCGTCGCAGGGGTGGAGTCGGCCGCAGCGGCACAGGCTCAGGGCCGACTCGGCGTGCTTGGTCAGCAGGATGTCCGCATGGGCCACCTGCGCTTTTGCGTACTCCCGAAAGGCCGTCGAGGTGTAGATGGCTCCCATCGGTCACCGCCCTGCCCTGCGGGCGTGGCGGTGGTGCCAGAGGGTCTCGGCGACGGCGTCCACGGGGTCGATGTCCCCGGCCGCTAGGCGCTCGCGGGTGACGGCGATCCAGGGTGGCGACGCGGGGGTGGCTTCGCCGCACGCGGTCCGCATCCCTTCCTGGGCGAGTTGGGCCAGCCGGCAGGGGTCGCGTTGGTTCGTGTGCCAGCAGCCGGTGGCCACGCAGAAGCCGGCGCTGTCGGGCCGGTGAGCCTCCCAGAGAGCGCGGGCCAACCGCCACAACAGACGGTGCTGGCAGTCGGCGGGCGGCTCTTCGGGCGGGTTGTCGACATTGAAGGACATGCGCCGACCATCCCGGCCGGCGGTGAGCCGTTCCATGGCCAGCGGTCATGTCACGGTGACATGGGACGGCTCGACCAGTGCGAATGGTCGCCCTAGGCTGTCGATCTGAACACCTTGAGTAGTCGAAACGCGACGCTGGGAGTTGCCGTGCTGCTCGATCCGCTTCGGGTTCCGGAGGATGCGTGGTCGCACGGCGAGGTGTTGACCGTGCTGGCCGCTCGCGACATCGGCGGTCTGTTCCGCTGGATCACCAGTCTCACCGGGGCGAGTCAAAGCCGGATCGGGGCGGCTGTCGGGCTGGAACAGGGCTACGTCAGCCGAATCATGGCCGGACGCAAGGTCACCTCGATCGACGTCCTGGAGCGGATCGCCGACGGATGCCGAATGCCCGACCAGGCGCGCACCACGATGGGCCTGGTACCTCGCCAGGCCGCACCACCCACCGGCCCCGACCGGCGCACCCCCGGCGAGCCGGTTCACCGGACCTGGCAGGAGGACGTACGCAGTGCCGCAGAGCTTTGGCGAGGTGACGTGAACCGTCGAGACGTACTCCGGCAGGTGGCCTTCAGCTCCGCCGGCTACACCCTGCCGGCGCTGCGCTGGTTCACCGCACCCGACCCGGCCCCGGTCACCCAATCCGGCCGCAACACCGTCGGTCAACCCGAGATTGACACCATCCGCGCGATGACCGCGACCTACCGCCAGTTGGACAACCAGTACGGCGGCGGCCATGCCCGCGACACCGTGTCCCGCTACCTCCACCAGGAGGTTGCCCCGCTGCTCACCGACTGCCGCTACGACCACCACACCGGCCAGCGACTGCTCAGCGCTGCCGCCGAACTGGCCCAACTCGCCGGATGGCAGGCGTACGACACCGCCGAGCACGGCATCGCCCAGCGGTATCTCACCCTCGCCCTGAACTTCGCCCACGCGGCCGGAGACGACAGTCTCGGCGCGGAGATCCTCGCGGCGATGAGCCACCAGGCCACCTACCTCGGCCACACCGCCACCGGCCTCGACCTCGCCCGCGCCGCCGGCCAGACCGCCCGCCGCGCCGGGATCCCCGTCCTGACCGCCGAAGCCCACGTCATGGAAGCTCACGCCCTGGCCAAAGCCAACGACGAACGGGCCTGCGCCGCCGCACTGCACCAGGCGGAACAAGCCCTCGACCGAGCCGACCGCAGCACCGAGCCCCAGTGGCTCAGCTACTTCGACGAGGCGTACCTGTCGGCCAAGTTCGGCCACTGCTTCCACGCCCTTGGCCGCAACACCCACGCCGAACGCTTCGCCGCTCGATCCCTACGCATGGACAACCGCTACGTACGCGGCAAAGCCTTCAACCTCGCCCTGCTCGCCAGCGTCCACGCCCAGCAGGGCGATCCCGACCGAGCCTGCGCCATCGGCGCGGAAGCCCTGACCCTGACCACTCAGCTCCGCTCCGCGAGAGCCGTTGGCTACCTCCGCAACCTGCAAACCCAACTCGCTCCGCACCGGCGACTACCCGCCGTCCGGCACTTCACCGGCCATATCGACGCCACCCTCGGTCCCCGACGCTGAGCGTCACAGCTCTCCCCGGGCCTTGCGCGCGACCAGCTCCAGCACCGCGATCACCGTGCCGGCACCGACGATCTCACCCCGGGACACCAGCCCGTACGCCTCGTCGAGCGGAATCCACGCGACCTGCTCCGCCTCGTTCACGTCCAAGGGTGCGCCGATGTGCTCAGCCTTACGAGCCAGGAACAGGAGATTCTCGGCGTCGGCGGTGCCGACCCACGGTTGGAAGGTCAGCAACGGCTCCACCCCTTGAGGCCGCCAGCCGGTCTCCTCCTCGACCTCCCGCACCGCGCACTGCGCCGGCTGCTCCTCGCCATCGACGTAACCGCCGGGCAACTCCCACACCCACCGGTCGAACACGAACCGGTGCCGCCGCATCAACAACAGACGCTGCTGATCGTCGACCACGGCGACCATGGCCGACCGGGGAGCCCGGATCACGTACTGCTCGAAACGAATTCCGTCGGGCAACTCCACCTCGGCGATGCTCAATTGCGCCCGCCGGGAGTCGTCAACCACCCGTTCACCGTGAATGGTCCAGCGGGTCAACTCCGTCGTCTGCTCCTGCTCCTTCACCCCGCCAGTATCCGCGCCGGACCTCACCACGCACCGCATGCCCGGTTAGGCAAAGAGCCGCACGCCGCCGACCGCATCGCGTCGAGCGATGCCTCCTGCCCAACCCCCTAACACCAGCCGAGACCGCCAGCATCCGCGACGCCCGCCCCGCTGGACCACCACCCACCCCGAACCCGGAACCCGTGCGGGTCGAACGCCGCGTCAGCTGCCGAGGAGCCCTGGTCATCGCGGGCCAACGCATCCACGTCGGCATCGCCCACGCTGGCCGAACGCTCACCGTCGAAGCCGCCGACACCACCCTTCCGCGTCCACGACGGCGACCAGCTCCTCACCGAAGTCCCGCGCACCACCGTCAAACCGATCGCCCGGTTCAAGGTCCGTAAGCCGGAGCCCCCGCGACAGCAAACAGGCGGTCAGGTCGAGTCGGAGTATGCGAGGTGACTGCCACAGTGCCGGCAGCGGAAGAGATAGGCGGTGACCGGGCCGTCCTTGCTCAGCGCTTGCAGATACCAGTCCTTGTCATCGGCCGACCAACCAGACCCGGCCAACTCCAGCCGCAGGTGTTCCAGCGCGTCAGGAAAGGCAGCCAACTCGTTCGCCCCGACCAAGCCATGGAACTCCGCCGCGTCGCGGCAATGGTGCATCCACTGCTCCTGCTGCCACCCCAGAAAGCCGGGCGTCCGGCGGAGAACCACCTCGGTCACGTCGGCAGGCACGTCGTCCGGAACCCGCCAGCTCGTGTCGGTGAACTGCGCGTCGAACATCCCAGCCGCCCGGCCGTCCGCGATGCACCAAGGGCACAGCGCCCTGGCCAGCTCTTCCACCGCGAAGACCGGGCCGACATACGTGAACGGCCGCCGCCGCCGACAACACGCGCACACCACCTCAGCAGCCACGATCGAACCCGTCCCCACCGGATCCGGGTGATAAGCAAACTGCGGAAGACGTTCCTCGTCAGCCAGCACCCGCCGATCCTAGGACGTCACGAGCGGCCACCCGAGCCCTGAACAGCTACCCTGAAACGAAGATCGTCTAGCCGGACGTGTCACCCACGTCCCGAGACTGATCTGTCACGCAGGTCCTGAGACCCGACAGGCCGGCAGCACGGCCGGCAGTCGTCCGTCCCACCCCTCGCGCGAGGGGTCACGGCCGGTTGACGTGTCGGTACCCGGTGCTACTCTGGCGCTCGTCGAGCACGCCAGCGCGGCCCTCCTGCCGGATCGCTGACTCGACTCTGGAGATGCCCCACGGCCTTCCTGCCCTTGATGTGGGCCACGTCCCGCCGGCTCCCGATCGCACCGGCCGCTATGCCGGCTCCCTGAATCCGCGCGCCTCGGCGACTCCCTGAGTCGCTGACGAGAACTGCTGTACTTAGCTGCTGTACGCAAGCAGAAAGGCCACCTCCCGAAGCCGGGAAGTGGCCTTTGACCTGCGTGAGCGATGACGGTATCGAACCAGCGACCTCTTCGGTGTGAACGATCGGCTCTGTTCAGCCGGCGACGTCCACCACCACTTTCCCGTTGGTGGTGCCGCTGGCGACCAGTCGGTGGGCGTCCATGACCGTGTCGAGTGTGAACGGTCGTGGGTCCAGTCGCGGACGTAGGGCGCCTGCCTCGGCCAGCGCCGCGATCTCCCGCAGGATGTCGCCCTGGTGGTCGCGGCCGCGCCCGGTCAACATCGGCAGCAGGGTGAACACCCCGGAGTAGGTCGCTCCCCGGAACGACAGCGGGGCGAGCGAGTGTGACCCCCAGCCCAGCGCGCTGACCACGTGCCCGTGGTAGGTACGCACCGCCGCGAACGACGCGTCGAGGGTCGCCCCGCCCACGTTGTCGGCGATGACGTCGAACCCCTCGCCCCCGGTGTACCTCTGCACGTACTCCTCGACGCTTGTCGAGGTGTAGTCGATCGGCACCGCGCCCAGGCTTTCGATCAGGTGCATGCTCGCCGGGCCGCCCGTGGCGTACGCCTCGGCGCCGCGCGCCTTGGCGAGTTGGACGCCCACGTAACCGACGCCGCCGGCGCCACCGTGCACAAGCACCTTCTGCCCGGCGCGGACCCCGGCCCGGTCGACAAGGCCCTCCCAGGAGGTGATCGCCGCCAGCGGCAACGCGGCGGCCTCCCGCATCGAGAGTGTCCTCGGCTTGCGGGCCAGGAGTCGGGCGTCCACGGCGGCATACTCGGCGAGTGAACCCGGCAGGTCGCCGACGCCACCACACAGTCCGTACACCTCGTCGCCCGGCGCGAAGTCGGTCACCTCCGCGCCGACCGCCGCGACGACGCCGGCGAGGTCCAGGCCGAGCACCGCGGGCAGCTGGATGCGCGCGTGCGCGGCCTTCCCTGCCTGGATCTTCGTGTCGAGCGGGTTGACCCCGCTGGCGACGATCCGGACCAGCACCTGTCCCGGCCCGGGAATGGGCTGGTCGATCTCCTCGACGGTCAGCGGAGTATCGAACTCCCGCAGCACCACAGCGCGCATGACAGGTCACACCCTTCGTGATCGAACTATCACGTAGACGCTATCCAAGCGGCGCGCCGCGGCGGGCGGTATCGGCAGCGACCCGCGTGATTGAGCTGCAGGCACATCGGCCGGCTCCTCGACTGCGCAGGGTTCGGCGCCGCGACGTCCGCTGGGTCCCGCTGTCGGCGGGACCCAGCGGACCGTCAGACCGGAGGCGACTGGGCCGTGTCGGCCAAAAGCAGGGACAGTTCCCGGACCAGATCGTCCATGGACTGGCCGCTCTGTGCTTTGACCAGGCCGAGTGCGAGGTCCGCGAGCAGGTAGAAGCCGAGGGTACGGGCCTGCTCGGAGCCGAACGCCGACATCAGCGCCTCGGCGCCGACGAGGTCACCTCGGTGTTTTGCCGCGATGACCCCGGCGGCGCGTTGGACGATCTCCGCGGCCTCGGGGGTGTACCCGGACACGCCGGATCAGATTTTCGGGGTGGCGGCGCGGCCGGCGTCGAAGCGGGAGGTGACGTCGGTCCAGTTGACCAGGTTCCACAGCCGGTCTACGTAGTCCGGACGGACGTTGCGGTACTGCAAGTAGTAGGCGTGCTCCCAGGCGTCGAACACCAGGATCGGGGCGGACTTTCCGTCACCTGTCCGCCTGAGCACAGCCACGGGCAGTCCGAGCCCGCCTCAGCCCTCGTCGGCGCCGTCGAGCAGCGCCCGGCGCAGGGCCAGCCGGTGCTCGCGGCGGATCTCCGCCTCGCGGTAGCGCCGCCGGTCCCCGTCGGTCTCCGGCAGCAGTTGCGGCACGGTCCGCGGCTGCCCGTCGTCGATCGCGACCATGACCAGGTGCGCGGTGGCCACGTCGGTGGGCGGCACCGCCCGGTCCCACCGGTCGGCGGTGACCTTGACCGCGACCTCCATCGAGCTGCGGCCGGCCCAGGTGATCCGGGCGTCGACGTGCACGACGTCGCCGACCCGCACCGCGCGCAGGAACGCTGTCTCGTCGATCGCGGCGGTGACCGCCGGCCCGTCCGAGTGCCGGGCGGCGACCACCCCGGCCACCGAGTCGATGAGGTTGAGGATCCGGCCGCCGTGCACCGTACCCATCAGGTTCGTGTGGTGCTGATCCATGATCTGCGACAGGGTCAGGTGCGACGCCGACGGCGCTCGGCCGGCGATCGTGGCGGTGTCGTGCACAGCGGCAGTCCGTCCCTCGGGAAACCACACCACGGGAACGCGGACACGCTGACGAGGACGCGCCGACGTACGGCACGTCACCCGCTCAGCCCACCCGCGAGGCCGACGGCGGCGCACACGGTTGTGTACGCGACGTTGGCAGGTCTTCGGACTCGCGGGCCTGACCGGTCGTGCCGGTCTCCTACTGGCCGTCGCTTCCCAGGCCGACGGCCCAGTGCTGATGACGACGTTCGTTCCCACTCACCGCTGCGGGGCAGCCCCGGATTTTCACCGGGTTCCCTCTTACGACGCCCAGCCGGTCACGACGGGGCGAACCAGCGCCGCCCGGAGCATAGCTGGCCAGGGAATGTGTCCACCAGGGCGTCCCGCTGCGGCGGCGCGCGTCCTCATCGTCGACTTCTGTGATTTGAGGAAGAAGATCGCCACCTATTGAAAAAGTCTCGCGGCGGTGAGGATATGCAGATGCGTCGTCTCCCCCAGACTTGCGGGCGGGTGGTCTCGGGCCTCCTCGCGTTCCTCCTCGCCTCGGCGGTCGCCCTCCTCGTGTCCGCCCAATCCGCCGCGGCTCACGGGACTCTCGCCATGTCCACGCCGGCGGGTGGCGCCACGGTGCGCGAGCCGTTGACGTCGGTGCAGCTCTTCTTCACCGAGAAGGCCGCTGCCAACGCGTTCTTCACGGTCACCGCGCCGGGTGGCATCCGGGTCGACAACGGCTGGTCGTATGGGGAGCCGACGCCTCTCGATAAGCCGGTACGGGAGTACTTCCTGGTCAACGGGCAGTTCGAGCCACGGGAGTACACGACCGGGTTCCCGGCGACGGTGGCCGTCACCCACCTGCCGGCCAAGGGGCAGTACTCGGTCAGCTACCTGTCGGTCGCCTCGGACGGCGACACCGTGCGGGGCACCCTGACCTTCCGCTACGACGGACGGGTGACGGCCGCACCCAAGGGGTGGAGCCCTCCGACGAACCAACCGGACCCGGCGCTGGTGGCCGCCACCGAGCAGCAAGGGTCATCCGGGCAGGCGTCGGCGGTGCCGACCACCTCGGCTGAGCCGGTGACCCCGGCGTCCGGGGCGGCGGCGGGCCCGCCCAGCGGGTCGACCGACGAGAGTGGTTCCGGAGTACCGACCTGGGCCGGCTGGGCGGCGGCGATCGCGGCGGCCGGAGCGGCGGCCGGATTCGTCCTCTGGCGTCGCCGAACGGCCTCCACCGGCAAGCCCACGGGCCGGGGCCGTACCTCGCCGGCGGCCTCCGGTCGACGCGGCGGCGGTGCCCGTACCACGAACAGGACCGGCGGGGGCAAGGCCGGCGGAGGAAAGGCGGGCACTGGCCGGGCCAGCGCTCGCACGACGGCCACCGGCAAGGCCGGCGCGGCGACCGGCGGCGTTGCGCAGGCCGCGGGCGACAAGAGGCGACCCACCACCGGGCCGGCCGCGCGCAAGAGCAACACGGTCGTCGCGGCCCGCACGGGCGTCGCTGCCGATCCGACGCCGGCCGATCAGGCAGCGACGGACCGCGCCACCACTGACGACGGATCGGCTGTCGATGCCGGACCTCGGTCCGACACGGACCTGGCCGCCGTGGCACCCGGGTCCCGGCTGAGCAACGCCCACCTGGCGCTGCTCGTCGGTGGGCTGGTGCTCGCCCTGCTGGCCGGGTTCGGGCTGGCCCGCATCGGCACCGGCGACCAGGGCCGGGCGGACAACGCCCGGCAACCGGCGGGCGGTCCGTCCGCCTCCGAGCAGGCGGTGTCCGCGGCCGATGGGCACCAACACCCGGCGGGTACCGGGCCGCACACACATCGGGGTGACACCGCGACGGGCGAGACGCTGGCGACCGGGACCATGGTCAGCGCCGGCGGGTACACCCTGCAACCGCTGGAGCGGTCCCAACCGCCTGGGGTACGCGCGGACTACCGGTTCCGCATCGTCGGGACCGACCGGCAGCCGGCGACCCGCTTCGCGGTCGTCCACGACAAGCCGTTGCACCTGATCGTGGTCGGCCGTGACCTGTCCGGCTACCAGCACCTGCACCCGACGATGGCGTCCGACGGCACCTGGAGCGTCCCCCTGACGCTGGCCCGACCCGGTGGCTACCGCGTCTACGCCGACTTCTCCGTGACCGCGGCCAACGGCACGCAGCTGCCTCTCGTGCTGGGCGTCGACCACACAGTGCCCGGCACGCACACCCCGACGGCGCTGCCGCCGGCGCAGGCCCAGGCGACGGCCGGGCGGTACGCGGTGTCGATGAACGGCACTCCGACGGTGGGGGTGACGGCGCCGATGTTCTTCCAGGTCAGCGCCGGCCCGACCACACCCGCGCAGGTGGAGCCGTACCTCGGCGCTTTCGGGCACCTGGTCGTCGTCCGCGAGGGCGACCTCGGGTACGTGCACGTCCATCCCGAGCCGGAGCTGGTCGACGGGTCGGTCAAGTTCTGGCTGACCGCCCCCAGCTCGGGCCGGTTCCGGGCCTTCTTCGACTTCCAGATCGCCGGAAAGGTGCACACCGCCGAGTTCACGATCAACGTGCCCTGAGACCGGAACTTTCTCCCCGTCGCGGCCGACCATCCAGCCAGCAGCGATCATCGGAGGAAGAACACATGCGCACCACCAGCCCGCTCGGTTCACGCCGCTCGGCCATCGTCCTCACCGCCGCGATCCTGGCGGTGGGCGTCGCTGGTTGCGACTCGTCCGACGCCCCGTCGACCGGGCAGGCCAGTCCGTCCGCGTCGACGTCGGCCAACCCGGACGCCGCTGTGCTCGGCATTCGTGACCCGTGGGTGAAGGCCGCCGACAAGGGGATGACGGCGGCCTTCGGGACCCTGGTCAACGACGGCGACAGCGATGTCACGGTGACCGGTGCCGCGACCTCGGTGTCGCCGATGGAGCTGCACGAGATGGCCATGAAGGACGGCAAGATGGTCATGCAGGCCAAGCAGGGCGGCGTCGTGATCAAGGCGAAGAGCACGCACGCGCTGGAGCCCGGCGGCGATCACCTGATGCTGATGGACCTCACCAGGCCAGTCCAGGCCGGCGACGAGCTGACCTTCACCCTGACCTTCGCCGATGGCCGGACCCAGCAGTTCCGCGCGGTGGCCAAGCCGTTCACCGGCGCGCAGGAGAGCTACGCCCCCGGGCACGGCGAGTCCATGCCCGGCACGAGCGCGACGCCGGGGATGAGCATGAGCCCGGCATCGTGACCGAGATGTCACAGGTCCGACCGGTGAGCAGGCGTGGCCTGCTCACCGGCGGGGCCCTGGCCGTCGGCGGCGCCGTGACCGGCGCGGCAACCATCACCGCGACCCGTACCGACGGCGGGCAACCACAGACGGCTGCCGACACCACGCCGGTGGCGGGCGTCGGCGGCCTGGTCGAGCCGTTTCACGGTGCCCGGCAGGCCGGGGTCGCCACCGAGCCGCAGGCGCACGCGGCATTCGTCGCGTTGACCCTGCGGGCCGGCACCGACCGGGCCGCGCTGGGTCGGATGCTGCGTCTGCTCACCGACGACGCGGTCCGGCTCACCCAGGGCCAGCCCGCGTTGGCCGACACCGAGGCGGAACTCGGGCTGCTGCCGGCCCGGCTGACCGTGACCTTCGGCTTCGGCCCCGGCCTGTACCGGGCCGCCGGTGTCGACGATCGGCGGCCCGCCTCGGTCAGCGACCTGCCATCGTTCCGCGTCGACCGCCTCCAGGCGGCCTGGTCCGGCGGCGACCTGCTGGTGCAGATCTGCGCGGACGACGCGGTGACCGTCGCCCACGCCCAACGAGTGCTTCTCAAGGACAGCCGGCCCTTCGCCACCGTCCGGTGGGTCCAGCGGGGCTTCCGGCGCAGCCCCGGCGTCGAGCCGGGCGGCCACACGCAACGCAACCTGTTCGGCCAGCTCGACGGCACCGCCAACCCCCGGCCCGGCACCCCGCTGGACACCGCCCTCTGGGTGCCGGACGGCCCGGCGTGGCTTCGCGACAGCAGCACAGTGGTGGTGCGGCGGATCAGCATGAACATGGAGACCTGGGACCTGCTCGGGCGCGACGATCGCGAACTCGCCATCGGGCGGCGGCTCGACACCGGCGCCCCCCTGACCGGCACCGTCGAACACGACGAGCCCGACTTCGCCGCCACCGGCCCGGACGGGCTCACCGTCATCCCCGACTTCTCCCACCTCACCCGGGCCCGAGTCACCGACGACCGGCTGAAGATCCTGCGCCGGCCCTACAACTACGACGGTGTGCCGACGGCCGAGGGTCACGCCGACAGCGGATTGATCTTCACCTCGTTCCAGGCCGACATCGCCCGGCAGTTCCTGCCCATCCAACGCCGGCTGGCCGAGCGGGACCTGCTCAACGAATGGACCACGCCGATCGGGTCCGCCGTCTTCGCCGTCCCACCCGGATGTCCACCGGGTGGCTGGATCGGCGAGCAGGTGCTCGGATGACCGCGCCAACCGCAGACCGCAGCAGGCGCGTACGGCCACTCCACCCCACCGCCGTCCGGCTCGGCGCGGCGGTGCTCGCCGTCGTCGTGGCGCTGCTCATCCCGGCCGCCCCGACCTGGGCGCACAACTCGCTCAAGTCCTCGACGCCGGCTCGGGACGCGACAGTACCGAGCGCACCGACCGAGATCGTCCTCGAATTCCTGCAACGGCTGGACCCCACGTTCACGACCATCGTGCTCACCGACACCGCCAGCCGGAAGCTCGCCACCGGCGAGCCGGTGGTCACCGGGGCGAGGAGCACGGTCCCGGTGACCGACACGCTGCCCAACGGCAGGTACACGGTCGCCTACCGGGTCGTCTCCACCGACGGGCACCCGGTCCAGGGGTCGTACCCGTTCACTGTGGCCGACCCCACGTCCAGCGCAGCGCCGGTTGCCGGCGTCGGCACGTCGGCGGTCACCCCGTCCGCCATCGCGGCGGTGAAGAGCGGCGGCGGCCCGGGTGCCGGCGTCCTCGTCGCGGGTGCCGCGCTGGCCGTTCTCGTCGCGGTGGCGGCCGGACTGCGGTGGCGGCGGGCCGCCGTGCCCGGCCGCGCTGGCGAGCCCGACCAGCCCTGACCTCGGGGACTGGACCCTCCACCTGGTCGGGAACCGGCAGCCCCGGTGGCCCGACTACCAAAGAGGGCCGACGCGACACACCACCGGGCGACCAGACCAGTACGGGAAGGGCCTTCGTGTGCTTCCCTACCCATCCGATCGGATCACCATGTCTCTTACCGATTTGTCCGGCGCGGCGACGCCACCACCAACGACACCCGCGGAGACCGCCCGCCCGCCCCGGCGCACGTCACCGTTCGGCGCGCTGCTGCTGCGACTGCACTTCTACGCCGGCATCCTCGTCGCCCCGTTCCTGGTGGTCGCCGCGCTGACCGGGCTCGCCTACACCACCACCCCGCAGCTCGACGCGATGCTCTACGGCGACCAACTGACCGTCACTGAGGTGGGTGAACGTCAGCTCCCGTTGGCCGAACAGGTCGGGGCCGCCCGGAACGCGCACCCGGCCGGCATCATCAGCGCCGTGCAGCCCGGTGACGGCGACCGGACCACCAAGGTGGTGTTCTCCCTGCCGGAACTCGGCGAGAAGCAGCACACCGTCTACGTCAACCCGTACACCGCCGAGTCCCAGGGGCAGCTCACCACCTGGTTCGGCTCCACGCCCGCCGCGACGTGGCTGGACGACCTGCACCGCCACCTGCACCTGGGCACGGTGGGCGAGCACTACTCCGAGCTGGCCGCGAGCTGGCTGTGGGTGATGACCCTCGGCGGGGTCATGCTCTGGTGGCGCCGACGCGGCACCGCCCGAGCCACCGCCCGGCACCTGCTCGTGCCCGACCTCTCCTCGGGCCGGGGCGTTCGCCGTACCCGGGGTTGGCATGCCACCACCGGCGTCTGGCTCGCCGTTGGCCTGCTCTTCCTCTCTGCCACCGGCCTGACCTGGTCCCGCTACGCCGGCGCGAACTTCACCTCCGGCCTCGACGCGCTCAGTGCCCGCACGCCGGAGATCTCCACAAGCCTCACCGCCGTCCCCGCCGAGGCGGGCGGCGGTCACCACCACGGTGACGCCGGCGAGGGCGGAACTGTCGAGTCGGCGGCCTTCGACCGGGTCCTGACAGTCGCCCGCGAAGCGGGACTCTCCGGGCCGGTCGAGATCGTCCCCGCACCGGAGCCGGGCCTCGCCTGGACCGTCACGCAGGTCGACAACGCCTGGCCGGTCGCCAAGGACCGCGTCGCCGTCGACCCGGCCGCCAGCACTGTCACCGCCCGTAGCGACTTCGCCGACTGGCCCCTGCTTGCCAAACTGAGCGGTCTCGGCGTCCAGGCCCACATGGGTCTGCTCTTCGGCCTGGTCAATCAGATCCTGCTCGCCGCGCTGGCGCTCGGACTGCTCTGCGTCATCGGCTGGGGCTACCGGATGTGGTGGCAACGCCGACCCACCCGCACCGGCCGACGCGCCCTCGCCGGCACCCCGCCGGCCCGAGGCGGCGTACGCGGGCTCCCGCTCTGGGCACTGCTGATCGGCGTACCGGTGACCGTGGCGATCGGCTGGGCGCTGCCCCTGTTCGGGCTCACCCTGCTCGCCTTCCTCGTCATCGACGTCGCCGTGGGCGCGGTGTCTCGACGCCGGCGACCCGCCCAGGCGCCCACCTCGCCGGCGCCCGTCGGACGTTGACCCGCCGGTCCGGCCGTCCGTTGCCTGGACGGCCGGACCTGACGCGGTCAGATCACCACCTGCTTGGTGGTCGGCAACCCGTCGACGAGCGACTTCTGCACGTTTATCGTGTCCGCGATGATCTCGTGGGGCGTGTTGGCCATCCACTGCATCACCGAGATGTCCTCGAAGCGCGGATGCCGGAACATCTCCAGGAACACCAGCGGTTCGTCACCTGTGTTCTCGATGTAGTGGCCGTACGCGAATGGCACGTAGCCCACGTCGCCGGCCTGGAAGTCGAACGTCCGGGCGGCGGCCTGCGACGCGAAGACACCCATCCGACCGGTTCCGGAGATGTAGTACTGCCACTCGTCGGTGGTGGGATGCCAGTGCAACTCACGCATCCCACCGGGCTCGACCTCCACCAGGGCGGCGGCGGTGGTCACGGACGCCGCGAAGTTGGTCGAGTCGGTGATCCGGACCGTTCCGCCCCGGAAACGCTGCGGTGTCTGGGCGGTCATCCGGTGTTTGAAACTGCGCGGGATGTCGCCGGTGGGGCTGACCACGCGGTCCTGTTGCAGGGGCGGTGGAACGTCGCCCTGGAAGATGTACTTCTCCCGCTCGGGCAGGTTCTCCAACTGCTCAAGCGTCCAACCGAAGTTCTTCGCCAGGACGTGCCGAGGCGTGTGGGCGAAGAAGTCGCTGAGCAGGAACGTGTTGTTCTCCGAGAAGCCGCCGTCGTCGAAGACCAGCAGGAACTGGCAGCCGTCGGCGAGCGCCTGGATGTTGTGGGGCACGCCCTGCGGAAAGAACCACAGATCACCGGCCTTGACGTCCTCGATGAAGTTGCGTCCCTCATGGTCGACCGCGCTGATCCGGCAACTACCGCTGAGCACGTACGCCCATTCCGACTGTTGATGCCAGTGGATCTCCCGGTACGCGCCCGGCTCCAGGCCGAACTGGACACCTGCCAACTGGGTGGCGATGGGCAGGTCGCGGTTGGTGACCTCACGGGTCCAGCCGCCCTTCTCCACCCGGGTGTGCGCCTGGGAGAACGAGAACTTCAGATTGGGCACCAGCCGGCTGTCGGTGGTCGGTGGCACCAACAGATCGGGGTTCTGCCGTTCGAGTTCGACATTGCGGCCCGCGAAGGGCGGCCCGCCCTGATCGCCGCGCCGCGGCTGGGGATCGGGGTTCGCCATGGTCGCTGACTCCTCACTCGGGTTGGATCGGACCGGGCGCGGGAACGGATCCGCCGCGCGGCCGGAACCGGGACGAGAGCCCCAGCAGGGCACGCACCCCGATCCAGCCGTACTGGACTCCTATCGCGAGCGGAATCGCTACCGCGGTCGCCCCCAGCACCAGGCGGGTCCACGGCGGAGCGTGACCACCCGCCCCGGTGCTGGCGAAGAGGACGAGCGCCAGCAGTACGACCCGGAGTCGGTGCCGGCCGGGAAGCTGGGTCGATGGGGTCATACCCTCGATGATCGGGTCCCGACCGCCGTCGTCGCATCCCGTGATCGCGCCATCACCACAGGTCAGATAGAGGACGCCACGGGCCATCCAGCGCAATCGGGCCGGTTCGTCGATCTGCTCGCCCGCTCCGGACGCCGTGGTTAGGCTCGGTCGCAGGACCGCATGTCGACGCGCCGGGTCACCACCGGGAGAACGCCATTGTCCGAATCATCCCTCGACGCCGGCACGTTCCCGGCTGACGATCTCGCCAACGCCGAGCAACGCCGGCGTTCGCTGTTCGCCACGGCGGACCAACTCCGGCTCGCCGGGGGCGGGACTGCGGCGCTGCGCGTCCTGGCGGCGGAGATCGCCGAGCACCGGCACGGCGACCACCACCGGGCCGAGGTGCTCGGGCGACTGGCGCAGGTCGCCGCCCGGGAGCAACCGTCGGTTGCCCTCGCTGGCCTGCGGGAGACGCTCGACCAGGGCCTGGACCACCGGAGCCGGTGCACTCTGCTGGCCATGATCGCCGCGGTGGCTTCGCGTATCGGCCATCCGGACGCCGATGCCCTGCTCCGCGACGCGGGCACCGCGCACGCGGCATCGGGTGACAGCTCATCCGGTCGCCACCTCGCGCTCGGTCGGGCGGCTCGGTCGCTGTCGTACGGCGACCTCCCGGGGGCCGACGCCGTGCTCGCGGCTCTGGACCCGGATGTCCGGGTGGCACGGCGCGACGCCATCGCCATCCGGGCAGAGCGGATCCTTGTGCACCTGGGCCTGGGCCGACACCAGGACGCGCGGAGCGCGACGTCGTCGGACGAGACGACGTGGCCCGGCACCCAGGCGAGCGGCAGCCTGACCGCGCTGGACTGCCTACGGATGGTCGCGGTGGGAGAGTTGCCCGAAGCGGGTGCGCTGGCTGTCACGGCGCTCGGGTCGGACTCGACGGACCTCAGCCCGGAGGTGCGTGCCCTGCTGGTCGCGGTAATCGCCGAGGTGCGCTACCGCGGTGGCGACCACGACGCCGCCCGCGCCGTCCTGCGCCCGTGCCTCGGGCCGAGACGGTGGCCGGACAGTACGACGTGGACGGTGGCGTGTTGTGTCGCGGTCCGCGACCCCGCTTTCAGTGCGCCGGCGCGACTGCTCGACCGAGTCGTCGCTGACCTGCACCGGTCGGTGCGACAGTTGCTGCCCGTGCCGCAGTTCGGCCCTCGACTGGTGCGCGCGGCGATGGCCGTCGGCGACACCCGGGCGGCCCGCCGGGTCACCGAGTTGGTCGAGCTGGTGGCCACCCGTACACCGGTCCCGCTCTGGCGCGCGCTGGCCGCGCAGACCAGGGGCCTGCTCGATCGTGACCCGGACGCGCTGCGCTCGGCGGTCGACGGGCTGCGCACGACCAGCGCCCGGCCGGCGCTCGCCGACGCGCTGCTCGACCTGGCGAACAGTCCTCGGCTGCGCCGGACCGAGGCGTGGGATGCCGCGCACGAGGCAGCCGCGCTCTACGCCCGCATCGGTGCACCGGGCGACCAGGCGACAGCCGACCGGCGGTGCGTGGCACTCGCCGCCACCCCACGGCACCGGCCGTCGACCGACGAGCCGCAGCGGACCGGTTTCGGCACGCTCACCCCGGCCGAGGAACGGGTGGCCGAGGTGCTGGCGGCCGGCGCCACGAAGAAGGAGGCGGCCGACACCCTCTTCGTCTCCTTCCACACCGTGGACACGCAGCTCCGCTCCATCTATCACAAGCTGGGCATCCACAACCGGATGCAGTTGGTCCGCGCCTGGGACCGGTACAGGGCGAAAATCGGCTGACCTTCCCGTCACTTCTCGCTGTCGAGCATGCCCATCATCTGCGCCGCGTACCGCTCGCCGGAGGCGGCACCGGCCGGCACGGCCCGCTCGATCTCGTCGAGTGCCTCCCGGTCCAGCACCAGATCGGCCGCGGCCAGCGACTCGGTCAGCCGGTCGCGTCGCCGCGCGCCGACGAGCGGCACGATCTGCCCGCCCTGCGCGGCCACCCAGGCGATCGCCACCTGGCTGGTGGTCGCCCCCAGCCGCTGCGCGACCCGGCCCAGCGCCTCCACCAGGCGCAGGTTCGCGGCCAGGTGCTCGCCCTGGAACCGGGGGCTGTTCGCCCGGAAGTCAGTGCCGGGCAGCTCACGCTGGGCCGACCAGTGCCCGCTCAGCAGCCCTCGGGACAGCACCCCGTAGGCGGTCAGCCCGATGCCCAGCTCCCGCAGCGTCGGCAGGATCGTGGCCTCGGGGCCCCGGGACAGCAGCGAGTACTCGATCTGGAGGTCGCTGATCGGCGCGACGGCCGCCGCCCTGCGGATGGTGTCCGCGCCCACCTCGGAGAGCCCGATGTGCCGGATGTAGCCGGCCTGCTGCATCTCCAGCAGCGCGCCGACGGTCTCCTCGATCGGCACCTGCGGGTTCAGCCGGGACGGGCGGTAGATGTCGATGTGGTCGGTGCCCAACCGGCGCAATGAGTACGCCAGCCGGTCCTTCACCGCCGCCGCCGACACGTCGTACGGTGCGGCCTGGAACCCGCCGTCCGGTGTCCGGCGTGCGCCGAACTTCACGCTGAGCACCACCTCGTCCCGACGCCGCTCGCGCAGCACCCGGCCGATCAGCATCTCGTTGTGGCCCGAGCCGTAGAAGTCCCCGGTGTCGACCAGGTTCACGCCGGCGTCGATGGCGGCGTGCAGCGTCGCCACGCTCTCGGCCTCGTCGGCGGGCCCGTACAGATCGGACATGCCCATCGCGCCCAGCCCGATGATCGACACCTCCGGCCCGGAGGCACCCAGCCGTCGCCGTGGTAGAGCCGTCATGTTTCTCGTCTCCTTCGGTCGCCGTCGCGGCGCGTCCCTGAGGTCGAGCACCGCTGTGTACGCTGTGTCCATATAACCATCCTGTGGACACAGCGTCCATTTATTGCGGAGGACCAGTGGCCCAACTCACGCCGGACGCCCACACCCCACCGCGCCGTGGTCGTGGCCGTCGCCCCGCCGAGCAGGTACGCGCGGAGATCCTCACGGCAGCCGGAGCACTCCTGCTGGCCGAGGGCATGGCCGGCTTCACCATCGAGAAGGTCGCGGCCCAGGCGGGGGCCAGCCGGATGACGATCTACAAGTGGTGGCCGTCGCGGGGAGCGCTCGCCCTGGACGGCTACTTCACAGTCGTCGCACCCACCCTGGCCTTCCCCGACACCGGCGACATCGTCGCCGACCTGACCGACCAACTCGTCGCCTTCGTCGACCTGGTCCGGGACACCTCCGCCGGGCGGGTCATCAGCCAACTCATCGGCCAGGCGCAGACCGACCCGGACCTGGCCGCCGCCTACCGGGAGCGTTACTCCGGCCCCCGCCGCGCACTCGCTGTGGAAACCCTCGGCAGAGCCGTGTCCCGTGGGCAGTTGCGCGCCGACATCGACAGGGAATCCGTCGTCGACCAACTCTGGGGTGCCTGCTACCACCGGCTCCTGGTCCCCGACCTGCCGCTTACCGAGGACTTCGCCCGCACCCTTGTCGACAACCTGATCCGCGGACTGCGCTGACGAATCGGCGGTCGCGGGGACGCGGGTGACACGACGTCCGGTTCCGGGCTCACTCGGGCGGTTTGGCCCCGGACTGCTCGCTGACCAGATACGTCGCGTACCAGTCGGGCCAGTTGTCGTCCCGCTTACCGGTGCGCTCCTCGTGCTCGCCGTGGGCGGCAGCCGCGCGGCGCAGCGCGCTCGCCAGGTCGCTGGCGGAACCGAACGACGTCAGCCCGCCCTCGATGCGCCCCGGCAGCCTGGTGGTGATCTCCTGCATGAGCCAGGTGTTGCCGTCCGGGTCGTGGAACGTGGCCCGTGAGACGTAGCTGCGCCGCTCCGGGTCGAGCCCGTCGACAGGTCCGTCCGGGCCGACGTGGAAGAGCCCACCCACCTCGACGCCGGCGGCGACCAGGGCGTCACGGGCCGCCGCAAGGTCGGCGACGACCAGGTACGCCATGGCCGACCCGGGCGCCGCCGGAGTGAGCCCCGGGCCGAACTGGACAGAACATCCGGAACCGTGCGGCGTCAACTGGACGATGCCGGGCGGGGTCTGGTCGAGCCGCCACCCGAGGCGCCTGTAGAACGCCTTCGCGCGGTCGACATCCGCCACCGGGATGACGATCACCTCAAGTTTGACGTCGACGTTCTCGATGCTCGTGTCGCCCATGGCGCTTTTCGGGCTCATCGCGTTCCCCTCCCGATCGCTGAACCTGCGGTCAGCCGGCCCTCCTGGCCCTGCGCACCCCGAACAGGGCGACCACGGCAAGGAGGATGACGGCCACTGAGTACTCGTCGGCGGTCTGCGGCAGGCCGCCCGCGTAGACCACCAGGAAGCCGGCGATCACCGTCGGGAGGCCGAATCCGACGTAGCAGACGACGTAGAGCAGCGACAGCACGCTGGAGCGCTCGTGCGCCTCCACCAGCGGCGTGATCGTCTTGAGGCTGCCCTGGAATCCGCCACCGAAGCCGACGCCGCCGAGCGCGAGACCGACGAAGAATCCCGGAACGGACTCCGCCATCACCGACACCAACGTGACGATCATGCCAAGCACGAGGGCGACGATCCCGGTCACGATCACCGTCCGGGCGGCGGCGTTGCGCAGCAGCACGACGGCGATCGACCCGAAGACCGCGAAGACGAAGAGGACCAGCCCGCCGACCACTATCGACGTGTTCATGAGGCTGCGCACCAGGGCCGGTCCGAGCGCCCCGAAGAAGCCGGCCAGCGCCCAGACCGCGAACAGCACCGGAACGACGGCGAGCAACGGTCCGCGTACGGCGCGCGGCAGGGTGATCTCCGGGCGCAGGCTTCGGCGCGCTCCCGCCATCGGCGTGACCGTCTCCGGCATCAGCGCGACCCCGACGAGTTGGACCAGGAGGATCACCAGGAGGACGACGTACACCAGCCGCGTCGGCGCGGGCAGGAAGTCGATGAGCAGCGCCGAGAGCAGGGCGCCGCTCCCGGTGCCGAGGCCGGGGGCGATGGAGTTCGCGAGCGTGCCGCGCGCCCGGTCGATGTCGAGCATCCCGGCCCCGACGGCGCCGGTGGCGGCACCGGCGGCCAGGCCCTGGAGCAGCCGGGCGACAAGCAGCGCGGGTACGCCGTTGGCGAAGATGAAGACGACGAGCGAGAGCATCTGCACCGCGATCGCCACCGCCAGGACCGGTCGACGACCCACATGGTCCGACAACTTGCCGAACGTGAGCAGCGACGCCAGCACGGCGAGCGCGTAGACGGCGAACACCACAGTGGTCGTGACCGCTGAGAAGTGCCAGCGTTCCTGGTAGGTGCCGTAGAGCGGGGTCGGCGCGGCCGACGCGGCCAGGAACGACACCAGGATCGACGCCAACAGCACCAGGGAGACGCTCGGCGAGAGTCGGGGCCTCCCGGCGGTCGGCATGTCGGTGCTCCTCGGCTGCGGTGACGACTGTGAAACCGGAGATCTCCTGGTGCGCGACGGCCGGGTACCCGCTCTGCGCCGTCACATGCGGGCGCGGCGGGCGACTCCGGATCAGCCCTCGGTGTCGTGACCGGTGGCCGGCAGGCTCGCCACGCTCCGGCCCAGTGCGCTGCGGAAGGTGCGGTACAGCTCGGCGCCGAGCAGAACCAGCTCTTCTCCAAGGCCGGAGAGCACCTCTACGGGGTCTTCGGCGATGCCCGGGTCGGTCTGATCGACGTCCGGGACATCGCCGCGGCCGGGGCGGCGATCCTCAGGAACCCCGAGCGGCACGAGGGCACCATCTACACGCCGACCGGGCCGGAGAGCATCACCTGGGCCAGGCCGCCGAGGACATCACCCGGACGCTCGGACAGCCGGTCACGTACGTACCGCAGAGCCCGGAACAGACACGCGACGGCCTGCTCCAGGCGGGTCTCGACGAGTGGTCGGCCGAGGTTCTCGCCGAGTACCGGGTTGCCTACGGTTCCGGGTGGGGCGATTTCACTAACGACCACGTCGCCCGGATCGTCGGTCGGCAGCCGCGGACCTTCGCCGAGTTCGTCCACGACCACCCCGAGCACCTGACCAACGCCTGACGCGGGTAGCCGGGCGGTATACCTCAGCGGCATGAATATGACTCTGGGTTATACCACCCGTTACCGCATCCGTCCCCGACCGAGGTGACCGACAGTCAGCGCCGGCCACGGCCCGGACCAGGATGGGGAACTACTCGGCTAGACCTCGGGGTGCCCGAAGAGCCCCGGCAGTCCCCCGCTGTGCAGGAAGACCACCCGGTCGCCGTGCGGGAAGCTGCCGGCCAGCAGCCCCGCCATCGCCCGGCCGGTGTACGTCGGGTCCAGGAAGACGCCCTCCTCGCGTGCGGTCGTCTCCATCGCGGCCCGAGCGCCGTCGGTGAGAGTGCGGTAGCCGGCGCCCACCTGGGAGCCGTCGATCCGCAGCGCGTCCGGCTCGACCTCGCCGTCGAGCAACTTGGCGACTGTCGCCCGCGCGTCCGGCAGGGCACCGACATCCACGCCGACCACTCGCGCGGCCCCCAACTCGCGTACCAACCCGGCCATCATGCCGCCCGAGCCGAGCGCCACCACGACGTCGGTCCCGTCGATCTCCGGCACCTGGGCCCGCAACTCCCGGCCGCAATTCACGTAACCAGCGACCGACCCGGGTGCGGTGCCGCCGAACGGGATCACCCACGCCGACCGCCGCTCCGCCTCGGCCGCCACCACCTCGGCGAGCGGGCGATCCCCACCCCAGACGACCTCCGCGCCGGCGAGCCCGTCGAGAAGCAGGTTGCCCCGCCGCTGCTCGGCGGGCGGGCCGGCGAGCACCAGTACGCAGCCGAGACCGAGCCGGGCGGCGGCGGCAGCGGTGAGCCGGGCGTGGTTGCTCTGCGGCGCACCCGAGGTGATGACCGTGCTGGCACCGGCAGCGAGAGCCTCGGCGCAGGTGTACTCCAGTTTGCGGATCTTGTTGCCACCGCCGCCGAGGCCGTTGAGGTCGTCGCGCTTGAACCAGAGTTCGGCCAGCCCCAGCCGGGCGGCGAGGCGGGGCGCGGCCTCCACCGGTGTCGGCCACGTGCCGAGGGAAACAGGGGTAGTCACCCAGGTAGCTAACCACCCCGCTGCTCCGCATGTAGTTCCTCGACCGCAGGTGGCCGGTGGCGACCGGCCGCGATGGGTCGCGTAACCGACAGCACTGCGATCAGGCGGCATGAATCATTAGCCGTTGCCTCGCACGGGACAGGCGGAGGAGTTGCTTGATGTCCGAGAAGCCGCTCGACCGGGCTGTGCCCCGCCAGCCACGCCCCGTCGACGCGGCGGCGCAGGCACCAGGCTCGACCGACAGCCCGCTGTGGCGCGACGACGACCTACCGCGGCGTGTCGACGAGCTCCGGCGTTCCGGGCGGACGAGCGAAGCGCTGCGAATGCTCGAAGCCGCGCCGACCGGGGACGCGGAACCCGCCGCGCTGGCGATCGCCCGCGCGCGGGTACTACTCGCCGTGCACCGACCCGACGATGCGGCCGAGGTGCTCCGTCAGGCCCACGAGCGGCATGGCGCTTCAGCCGAGCTGTCTGCCTGGCTGGTCGCCAGTCTGAGCCGTGGCCGGCACCACGATGACGCCGCGACGGTGGCGACCGAGGCCGCTGCGGCGTTTCCGGCGAGCCCACTGGTGCGCGTCGCGTCCGGACGGCTGCTCGTCGATCAGTACCGGTTCGAGGAGTCGTTACCGTACTTCCGCGAAGCCCACGCGCTCGATCGGGACGACCCGCGGCCGTTCAGGTGGCTGCTGCACGGTCTGCGCTGTGTACGCAGGTTCGACGACATCGACACGCTGGTCGCCACAGCCGGGATGATCGCCGACGCCGTACGGGTCGAATACGCCCGGAGCCTTCTCGATCGCTACCAGTTCGAGGCGGTGATCACACAACTCGGCACAGCGACTGACGAGGAGCCGCCGGCCCTGCCGTTGCGGCTCGAGGCGCTGTCCGCTCTGGGCAGGGCCGAGGAGGCACAGGGGCTCGCGGAGGCCGCGCTTGCCCGCAACCCCGCGGACCCACGCCTCTGGGTAGGGCTGGCGCACGTCCTCGACGAGAGCTACAAGTTCGAGGAGTCCCTGGCCGGCTTCGAACAGGCCCTCACGATCGACCCGTTCAACACCGACGCGCTTGAGTGGCGTACCACCGAACTGCGAAATCTCCGGCGGTGGGCCGAGGCCGAGCGGAGCGCCCTGGAGGCGGTCACCCGAGCGCCTCTACTGCCGCAGATGCAGGTTGAACTGGGTTTCGTGTACGAAGACCAGCACGACCTCGTACGCGCCCAGGCGGCGTTCGGTCGGGCACTCGATATCGATCCCGGGCACGAGTGGGCACTCTCCTCGCACGTGAGCCTCCTACGGCGGTTACACCGTATCGATGAAGCCGAGGAGGCCGCGCGTCAGGCGATCGAGCGACGCCCCGACTCACCTGACCTCTACTGTCAACTGGCCTATGTGCACGACGATCAGCACGATCATGAAAGCTCTCTGGCGGCTGTCGACCAAGCCCTCGTGATCGATCCGGCGGACGGATTGGCGCTCGCCTGGCGCATCAGAAAACTGCGAAATCGACGACGTTTCGACGAAGCCGAGGCGGCCATCCGACAGGCCACCGAAAAGCGCCCCGACCTGGCCCAGCCATACCTCGAACTCGGCTACCTGCACGACGGCCGGCACGACCACCAACGAGCGCTCGAGGCATTCGAGCAGGCCCTCACCATCGACCCACACCACGAATGGGCACTCGCCCAGCGCATCACCGAACTGCGCCAACTACGCCGCTTCGACGACGCGGAACAGGCCGCCCGACAGGCAATGGAGGCACGGCCGGACTCACCCCAGCCGTACCTCGAACTCGGCTACGTGCACGACGACCGGTACGACCACCAACGAGCGCTCGAGGCATTCGAACAGGCCCTCACCATCGACCCACACCACGAATGGGCACTCGCCCAGCGCAACATCCAACTGCGCCGACTACGCCGCTTCGACGCGT